>CAIJTL010001488.1 GCA_903823545.1 uncultured Planctomycetaceae bacterium | reverse complement strand
CCGTTATTGAGGAGCAGGATTCGATTCTGCTTCTTCCAAAAGAATTCGCGGTGGAGGTTCGTCGCATGGAATCGAGATCAAGAACTCGGCACCCCCTTCGTGTCGGTTGCAAGCCTGAATATAACCGTGGTGAGCCTGAACGATCCCTTGGCAGATCGCCAGTCCAAGCCCGACTCCACGTCGCCCGTCAGGGGTGCTCGTTGTAGCGCGGAAGAACTTCTCAAAGATTTTGACTTCGCTTCCCGATGGAATCCCTGGTCCGTTATCAGCCACACGAATCTCGACACGATGGTTCAATGCCTTCGCGCTCACGGTGATGTGACTTCCGGCCGGTGTGTAACGAGCGGCGTTCTCGAATAAGTTGACGAAGACCTGCTCGATCAACACTCCATCCAATAACAACAGCGGCAGGTCTGACGGCAAATCAACGTGTATTACATGCTGGCTCAGCAATCGCCGAACGCGAGCCAGCGCCGAACCGATGATCTCTTCCAGGACTTGCCATTGCTTGTTGAGTTTGACGACTCCGGACTCTAGCCGAGTCATATCCAACAAGTTGTCGAACAGACGCGCGAGTCGCTGCGATTCTTCGACAACCGTCTGCAACAATTCGCGTCGCGCTGCCGATTCGTGGTCTGTCGAAACATCAAGCAAGCTCGACGCAGCTCCGGTAATTGAGGCCAACGGCGTACGCAAATCGTGTGACACAGAACTCAACAGAGAACTGCGAAGCTGTTCCGATTGAACTTCGAGTTGAGCTTCTTGAGCCTCCAGCACGGACTGGTCACGTTCGATCGACAACGCGATGAAACTCGCGCACGTTTCCAGAAGCCGACGTTGCTCCGGATCAAGAAAACGTTCGGCATCTTGAGGCTTAACACCCAAGGCTCCGACAGTACGCTGTGAACCAATGAGTGGAACAAAAAGCGCTGTTGCGTTCGGAAGCGTGTCTGTACCGACCCCTGCAATCTGATCGTGCTCCGCGACCCATTGTGCGACAACCGCATTGATCGGCCGCTTCGCGATGCTGGTTTCTTCGCCAGTCCGCAAACTGATTTCGTTCGTGCCTCGTGATCGATCACTTTCTTGCCGTCGTTCGCGTAAATAAATCACAACTTCGGCAGCAAAGATTTCCGAGAGCTGCTTACCGGCGGTGCGAATCAGAAAGTCGGAACCAGACAGTTCGCTGATCTGTTTTGTCAGCCGATACAGCGAAGCAGTCCGGCGTTCCTGGGCCTGTGACATCTTCAATTGCTCTTGGATTCGTGCCGTCAGTGTGCTGATCAACAAGCCGATTCCGAGCATCACGACAAAGGTCAGCGCGTATTGAGTGTCGCTGATCGCGAAGCTGTAGTACGGCGGCACGAAACAAAAATCGAAGATTAGCACGCTCGCCACAGCCGCGACGACTGCCGGCCCGCGACCGAGTCGCGTGGCAACAACAGCCACCCCAAGCAGGAAGATCATCACGATGTTGGCTTCGGCCATGTGGAGGCTTCGTGTCAACAAGCCAAACAAACCACACACGGCAATGACTCCAACGGTCGCGACGTAATGTCGCCACTCGATCGTCGATCGCCGCTTCGGCACATCGGCCGCTGCTTGCGTTGGTCCGTCCTTCTCTTCTTCTCCTTGAATCACATAAACGTCAATTTCGCCGCTGGCCTTCAACAGCTCATCAACCACACTTCCGGCGAGCCACTTTCGCCAAGTGGGCTGTGCCGTCTTGCCAACAATGATCTTGGAAACATTCCGCAAGCGAGCATATTCCAACATCGTGAGGGCTATGTTCTGACCAACGAGAATGTGGGTCTCTGCCCCTAATTGCTCCGCGAGTCGCAGGTGCTTGGCGATTTGCTGTCTGACGGCGGTCGGTTGTTGATCCTCGCTGCGAGTTGCCACCGCAACGGCCAACCACTCTGACCCGAACGCTGCCGCCATTCGTTTTGCGGTACGAATCAGACGCGCTGTTGTTGGACTTGGGCCGACACAAACGAGCAATCGTTCGCCAGTTGCCCACGACGAAGTTGTTGACTTTCCATGTCGAGCGGCATCGACATCGCGTCGTAAACGATTCGCTGTTTGTCGTAGCGACAGTTCTCGCAATGCAACAAGGTTTGTCTTTTGGAAAAAGTTTTGGAGTGCCCGCTCGGCCTGCGAGGTAACATAGATACGCCCTTCGCGCAATCGTTCGATCAATTCGTCTGGCGTCAGATCGACCAGTTCAAATTCATCCGCCTTTTCTAATATGGCATCCGGGAGCGTCTCGCGAACGACGACCCCAGTGATTTGCGCGATGACATCGTTGAGGCTTTCGATGTGCTGCACGTTCAAAGTCGTGTCGACATTGATGCCAGCTTCCAACAGCTCATCGACATCTTGCCAACGCTTGGCATGTCGCGAACCTTCTACGTTTGAATGCGCCAACTCATCGACCAGAACAAGCTGCGGTCGTCGGGCGAGTACTGCGTCGAGATCGAACTCCCGCACAATGACGCCGCGATAGGGGATTTGAAGCGACGGAATAACCTCCAGTCCTTCCAGCAAAACTTCGGTCTCACGTCGCCCATGTGGTTCGACATATCCGACGACAACATCGACTCCATCCGCAAGCTCGCGATGAGCGGCCTTGAGCATGGCATACGTCTTGCCAACTCCAGCCGCATAACCGAAGAAAATCTTTAAACGCCCACGCTGTGCTCGGTTTTCATCCGCCTGCACATGTGCCAGTAATTCATCAGGACTTGGGCGTTCGTCTGACATAGATAGTGCTCTTCGTCAGCACAGCGTAGCACGAATGAAGTGTCGATGCCGGTAACCAACGTCGACACCACTAACACCATTTGCTGTTAGGCCGCATTTCTCACGAGCCGAGTATTTTGCGGGCAACATGTTGATTGAAGCCTGAAGCGCAAGCGAAGGAAAATCGAGTGAGTTCTTCGCTTGCGCTTCAGGCTCCAATGGCTGGTGAGAAATGCGGGTTAGGCGTGGATCAGCAGGTTGATGGTTTCCGGCAAGAGTTCGGCAACCTTCTGAATGACGTCTCCCTTCATCACTTTCCAAAGCGCGCCTCGACGAGTTGAACCAAGTACAAGCACATCGACCGCATGAGTTGCCGCGATGTCGAGAACCGTGTCGGCAATGTCATTCGATGTTGCATAGACGAACCGCCATGTCACTCCGAATTCAGCAGCAATCTGTTCGGCCAATTGATTGAGTTGCTGAGCTTCATTGTCAGCCGCAACGTCGGTAGATCGTGCCGGACCCACATCAACCGCGATGTAACGAATGAAGACAACCCACACTTCCGCTTGCTGAGCCTTCGCGTATTCAAACGCAAATCGCAGCAGTTTTGGATTTCCTCGGCTGGCCACCATGACTCGCTTTTTCGATTGCGATGGCGAAGTCTGCGCAAATGAAAATGGCGAAACAGGCAAAGCATCTGTTGGAACAGGACTGGTCGAGTCGCTCACCGAACGCTGTTTCTTTTCCAGCGGAACCACCAATGGGAATCCTGCTGGCGACAACATCCACTCACCGACCTTCGAGTAGTTACGAGTCACCCAACGTGCCAATAATCCGACGCCGACGATAGAACCTGCGAAGATCAGCGCTCGTGGTTTTTCATAGGCAACCGTCACCCAGATGCCGATCATCAGCACCGCCAGAATCAACATCCCGACTTGTTCGTATCGTTTCAACTTGAGCCGCTTGTTCGTCGCGCAGGCCGACACGTTGATCGCAATCGCTCCGACGACGCCGATGGCGTAAAGCTCGGCCAAGATGCCGACGTCCGGAGCCAGCAACACGGTTACTAACGGAATCAAAGTGCCGATCAACAACGGCAGCGCGGGCATTCCCCAGCGATTCAACCCACCGAACTGTCCCGGCAACTCCTTGTCTCGTGCCATCATGAATTGAATGCTGACGAGATCGGTCACCGCAGTATTCACCGCTGAAAGAAGCAACGCGGCAAACGCCAAACCCGCCACTCCGGCGAATACAGGTCCGACATAATGCGCCGCCAAGACATTGAGCATGTCGTCGCGATGTGCCGTGAATGCCTGAGCGGGATCACCGTTACCTAAAACACTCAAAGGGACTGCTTGCATCGCAACAGTCAAAACCAGATTGAGCACAACAATTTCGATGAGCACCGGCCAAATCGATCGTCGGGCCGTCATCGCGACTGGTTCCACCATGATGCCGGTCATATTCGCAACCGCTTCTACACCGCTGATTGCCAAGATAATCGCGGTAAACTGTGACCACGCGACCCACGTCGAGCCTGTCGGACGAGTCACCACCGCTTCACCCATATGTGGGACGGCAGCAAGGCCAATGATCGCCGTGAAAACAACGGTCACAAGTGCCACAACCAATGCCAGAGTTCCAGCCTTCGTTGGTCCGAAAAGATTGACGAGGCCGATCAATGCAATACCACCAGCCGCCCATAAATGCGGATGAGGGAGATGCAAGTAGTGGAACGCATCCAATGCCGACAACGCGGCGGTCACAACATAATCCGCACACAACAGCAGGCCGCCAATGACGGCGAGCGTTTCTGATCGCTCACGAGCGGCCGAATAGACTCCACCGCCGTCTGGAAAGTGGTTGCAAATCACTTCGTAAGCCCAGCCAACGGCAACGAGCAAGAACGCCATCGCCCCCATGAACCAGAGCGATGCCTGCCCGGTGAAGGCGAAGGCCAAACCGAGCACATACAAACGGCTCGTTCCCCAATCGCCAAACAACATCGGGCCAGCATGATACCAATGCAAAACGCGCGGACGGTTCCCCTGTAACAACATGAAAGTCAATGTCCCGGAAAACGAGCGGCGGCAGCTTCTAGCGATTCTTCGCGAGCCCGCATCACCGCGTTGCTCGTTGAGACGTAAGTCATCTCAAATCACACTTCAAAAACTGAGCCAGCCTTCTTGCTGACAAGAGCTGCCACTCATCAATACTCTTCGACAAAAGAGTAGACGCCACCGCCTCAAGTAGGTGTCAAAACCTCCGACAAAGACATCAAGAAATTATCAAGATTGCCCGAATTCGACTCTCAAATTGCGACGCTCAACGTTCCCAATAAGCCGCCGCAATCACACTCAACAATACTGTTGCCACAACACACCCCCAAAACTGGTGAAGCCAAATGGCAATCAAACACCCCGCCACAAAGGCGGGCAGGGTCGCCATCACCATGACCGCCAATCGCCTGATCCACTTTGGCGGATTCTGAAAGTTGAATTGACGATTCATGGTGCCTCTCTGATTTCGTTCAACGCCAAATTGAGCTTCAAGACGTTGACGCGAGGTTCGCCCAGCACTCCCCATGTCCGCCCTTCGTAATTTCGTGCGACCAATTTGCGGACATGCTCGATGCTGAGCATTCGAGCTTTTGCGATCCGAGCGACTTGGTATTCCGCAGCAGCCGGACTGATGTGTGGATCGAGTCCACTTGCCGAGGCAGTGACGAGATCAACGGGAACCGGCCCTGCATGTTCGGGATGGGCCGCGCGGATTGCTTCGACTCGGGTCTTGATGGATTCGAGAAGCGCCGGATTCGTCGGACCTAAATTGGAACCAGACGACGATGCCGAGTTGTACGGAGTGGGACCGGTCGCAGATGGTCTCCCCCAAAAGTAGCTCGGATCATCGAACGCCTGCCCGATCAAAGCCGAACCGACGGGCTTGCCGTCATGTTTTACGACGCTGCCGTTGGCTTGTTCAGGAAACACCAACTGGGCAAAAAGCGTGACGATTGCCGGATAGGCGACTCCAGTGAGCAGAGTCAGCAAAACAAACATTACGAGACACGGACGAAGATGAGCTTTCATGATTTCTTCCTTTGGAGTGCGGCGATTCATCGCCGCTTTTCCTTTCTTCAGAAGTCGAGTGAGCGTTCCATTAAAAAACAGCTCCACTGCAAGCCAAAGCGGCGATGAATCGCCGCACTCCCAACTAGGTCAGGCCCAAGCCGACCAACAACAAGTCGATCACCTTAATTCCGGGAAACGGAACGATCAGACCGCCGAGTCCATAGATCAGCAGATTGTCACGTAACAATCGTCCTGCTCCGACCGCGCGATACTTCACGCCACGCAGAGCCAAGGGGATCAAGACCACAATGATGAGTGCGTTGAAGATCACGGCTGAAAGGATCGCGCTCGCCGGTGTTGCCAATCGCATCACGTTTAGGCCATCGAGTACCGGGTATGTGGAAGCGAATGCTGCCGGAATGATCGCAAAGTATTTCGCGACATCGTTGGCCAAACTAAACGTCGTCAACGCTCCGCGAGTCATCAACAACTGCTTCCCGATTTCAACGACTTCAATCAACTTGGTTGGATTCGAATCGAGATCGACCATGTTGCCAGCCTCTTTGGCCGCTTGCGTTCCAGAATTCATCGCGACCGCGACATCTGCCTGAGCCAGCGCCGGAGCGTCGTTCGTTCCATCGCCGGTCATGGCCACCAATCTTCCACCGGCTTGATGTTCGCGAATCAGTTTGAGTTTGGCTTCGGGCGTCGCTTGAGCGAGGAAATCATCGACTCCTGCTTCGGCAGCGATCGCTGCGGCGGTGAGTTGATTGTCGCCGGTGATCATCACCGTCTTGATCCCCATGCGACGTAATTCGGCGAAGCGCTCTTTGATTCCGCCTTTGACAATGTCTTTGAGATAAATCGTTCCCAACGTCAGTGGCCCTTCGGCGACAACCAACGGAGTCCCGCCACGTTTGGCGATCTCCTCCACAGAACGACGAGTCTCTAATGGAACTTCGCCTCCCGATTGTTTGACGAACGCCTCAATGGATTCGGCTGCCCCTTTACGGATGCAACGACCATCGACATCAACACCGCTGACTCGCGTGTGTGCCGAAAACGGAACGAAGCGTCCGGATAAGTCCACCACATTACGGCCACGGAGGCCATACTTCTCTTTGACCAAGACGACGATGCTGCGACCTTCGGGAGTCTCATCGGCCAACGACGCTAACTGAGCGGCATCTGCCAACACACTGATCTCAATACCGGGTGCCGGTATGAGCTCAACGGCTTGCCGATTTCCCAATGTGATCGTCCCCGTCTTGTCGAGCAGCAGCACATCCACATCACCCGCCGCTTCAACCGCTCGACCTGACGTCGCGATGACATTCGCCTGAATCATGCGATCCATCCCGGCGATGCCGATGGCTGATAGCAATCCACCGATCGTCGTCGGAATCAAGCAGACCAACAACGCAACCAACACCGTCACCGTGACCGGAGAACCGTGCCCCGCGGCGGTCACGCTATACACCGAGAACGGCATGAGAGTGACGCACACGACCAGAAAGATGATCGTCATTGCCGCAAGAAGAATATCGAGCGCGATTTCATTCGGCGTTTTCTGACGCTTGGCACCCTCAATCAACGAGATCATGCGATCTAAAAACGTCTCACCAGGATTCGCTGTCACTCGAACGATGAGCCAATCGGAGAGCACGACAGTCCCTCCCGTCACGCTGCTGCGGTCACCGCCACTCTCTCGAATCACGGGAGCACTTTCGCCGGTGATAGCGCTTTCGTTGACTGAGGCCACACCTTCGATCACTTCACCGTCAACCGGGACCATGTCTCCTGCTTCGACGATGACAACGTCTCCTTTGCGGAGCAGCGAAGCGCCGATCGGCTTCCATGTCGCTCCGTGACGCGGTTCGTCGAGCTTCTTAGCCATGACATCACGACGAGCGGAACGGAGCGAATCGGCTTGTGCTTTGCCACGCCCTTCCGCCATAGCTTCCGCGAAATTGGCGAACAACACCGTGAACCATAACCACGCTGAAACGCCCAGAATGAACGCTGGCGATTCGCTGCCACCCGCCGACAATGCGTGGATGCCCAGCCCGGTCGTCAAGATGCTGCCGATGTAGACGGTGAACATCACCGGGTTCCGAAGCTGATGTTTCGGCTTGAGTTTTGTGAACGAATCGACCAACGCCCGATTCAAAATCTGCGAATCGAACAGCGGTCGAGCTTTAGTAGACATGATGCTTCCTTTTGGAGTGCGGCGATTCATCGCCGCTTTAGATGTCTTTTGTTTTTCGATGGAAGAAATGGAAAGCGGCGATGAATCGCCGCGCTCCGAATGTCACATCGCCGTCATCTGTAAGTGCTCCACGATCGGCCCAAGCGCGAGAGCGGGAACGAACGTCAGTGCTCCCACGAGCAACACAGCTCCCACCAACAGCACGACGAACAACGTGTTGTGCGTCGGCAACGTGCCTGCTCCAGGTGGTGTGTATTTCTTTCGGGCCAACGAACCGGCAATTGCCAGAACCGGAATCATCAGCCAGTACCGAGCCACGAACATCGCGATACCCAGAGCCGAGTTATAGAACGGCTCGTTGGCCGTCAGTCCGGCAAACGCGCTCCCGTTGTTGTTACCTGCCGACGTGAATGCATACAGCACCTCCGAATAACCGTGAGCACCAGGGTTGTTCAAATTCCCTTTGACCTCATCTCCAACCACGTAGTCCAACCCGGGACCAACAACCGCGATAGCCGTCCCGATCAGCACGACCAGCGGCGGGATCAGGATCACGAGCGAGGCCATCTTCATTTCAAAGGCTTCAATTTTCTTGCCGAGATATTCCGGCGTGCGGCCTACCATCAGCCCTGCAACGAACACCGCAACGATGGCGAACATCAACATGCCGTAGAGCCCAGAACCAACGCCGCCGAAGATCACTTCACCAAGCTGCATCAGCCACATCGGCACTAGTCCGCCCAGTGGTGTGAAGGAATCGTGCATCGAGTTCACGCTGCCGTTCGAAGCTGCAGTTGTCGCTGCCGCCCAGATGCCAGAGTTCACGATACCGAATCGCGTTTCTTTGCCTTCCATGTTGCCGCCAGATTGGGTGCCGCTGATGACTTGATCGACCCCCATCTTCGAGATTGCTGGGACGCCAGATTGCTCCGCCATCACAACTCCGATCACCAGCGGCACGAAGATGACCAGCATCGCAATCAACACCGCCCAGCCCTGCCGACGGTCGCCAACCATGTCGCCGAACGTCCAACACAAAGCACCGGAAATCATCAGAATGGAAAGCAATTGCAAGAAGTTCGACAGCGGCGTCGGGTTCTCATACGGATGCGCCGAGTTCACATTGAAGTAGCCGCCGCCGTTCGTGCCCAATTGCTTGATCGCGACTTGCGACGCGACCGGCCCCGTCGGTAGCAGTTGTTCGGTGACCTCTTTCTTTTGCGTGATCGGCTTCCCTTCGGCATCCATCGACGGCTTGCCGTCCGCACCCATCACCGGCTCATCGAAGCTCGTTGGCTGCACGAGCGTGACTGCTTGATATGGTTGGAAGTTCTGCACGACCCCTTGCGACACCAGCGCGAGCGCCAACACGATCGACAGTGGCAGCAGCACATAAACTGTCGAGCGAGTCAGATCGCCCCAAAAGTTGCCGATCGTTTCTGAATTGCGTCGTGCGAATCCACGAATGACAGCGATCAACACGGCGATGCCCGTCGCGGCTGAAACGAAGTTCTGCACGGCGAGCGCCAGCATTTGCGATAGGTAACTCATGGTGGTTTCGCCACCGTAGCTCTGCCAATTGGTGTTGGTCGCGAAGCTCACGGCGGTATTGAATGCCAAGTCCGGTGTGTTGGCCAGAAACGCTTGCGGGTTCAACGGCAGCTTGTCTTGTAGCCTCACCACTAAGTACACGAACGCAAAGCCGAGGACGTTGAACAGCATCACCGCGACGGCATAGCTCTTCCAGGACATCTCGCTTTGGGGATCTACTCCCGCCAAGCGATACATCAAACGTTCGAACGGTCCAAGCACACGATCCAGGCCACAAGGCCGGCCCTGGAACACGCGGGACATAAACCATCCCAGTGGCTTCGCGGTCGCCACAAGGACGCCCACGAACAGACAAATCTGAATCCAATGATTGGCGGTCATGCGAACCACTCCGGTTTCAATAAGGCGATCGACAGATAGGCCAGCAACCCCACTGCTGCCAGCAACCCAATCAATTCAGGTCCATTCATCGCCCTCTCCCTTCCAGTCGCCCACACAACTCAATGAGACCCCACGTCAACAAACACATGCCGACCATCAGGCCAAACACCACAACATCGCTCATCGCTAAAACTCCTCACGTCTCGATGAAGTCACTTACGTTTTGACTTCGGAAGAACAGTACGTGAGTCGGCATTAAATGGGGGTCAAAACAAAGCGTGCCCACGTCAAGAAAGCATCAAGACCAAGCGGTCCCGGCCCTGACGAATTGGCGACTCGGGCCACGGCATGAGTCGTGAATCACCTGCGCCCATTGAAAGTCAGTCGCCAATCAGCGGCGACTTAATGCAGGGAGGAAGAATCCAACTAGGACATGAATCCGCATTCGCGAACACGACGCCGAATACCAAGTAACTTTGCGCTCTTCATCGGGCTTAACACGCCGTGTTTGTAGAAACCTCAATCCGAACTCGCCGTCACTTAGTGAGTGACTCATGAGTTACAGAGAGTTGTTGTTGGAACTGAAAAGCAAACCGTGCAATCAACCCCATAAGAAAACCGCCTCGCTGCGCGATGTGCAACGAGGCGATGTTGATTCTTACGCAAACTTCAGCAGCAAGTCGCCTGTGGAAACTTGGCTGCCGGGTTTGACGAGGACGTCGGCGATTTTTCCATCCCTTTCGGCATTGATCGTCGTTTCCATTTTCATCGCTTCGAGCGTCAGCAGCTTTTGGCCCTTCTTGACCGGGTCACCCGCTTGGACTGCGACGGTGACAACCATGCCGGGCATGGATGCTCCGACTTGGTTGATGTCGGCAGGGTCTGCTTTGACGGCGGCCTTCTGCGTCGGTTCGAGCGACTTGTCGATGACGGTCACGTCACGCGGTTGGCCGTTAAGCTCGAAGAAGACCGTACGCGAACCGTCGGCGTGCGGCTCGCTCGTCGTCAGGAACTTGATGATCAACGTCTTGCCCGATTCGATGTCGATTGAAACTTCTTCGCCGGTGTTCATTCCGTAGAAGAAGATCGGCGTCGGGAAGACGCTGGTGTCGGAGTATTGCTGTTCGTGCTTGGCGAAGTCGTCGAAGACTTTCGGATAGAGGACTGACGACATCACTTCACGAGACGATGGATCACGGCGGAGCGTGGTCTTCAGCGTTTCTTTGACCTTGGCGAAGTCAGTGGGCGGGAGCGTTTCGCCGGGTCGAGTCGTAAACGGCTTCCGATCGCGGAGGATGATTTGCTGGATGCGTTCGGGGAATCCGCCCTGTGGAAAGCCCATCGCGCCGCTGAGCAGTTCGATGACCGATTCTGGAAATGCAAGCTCACGATCACCGTTCAGGATGGCCTCGGGGGTCAGTCGATTAGCAACCATGAACAATGCCATGTCACCGACTGCTTTGGAACTCGGGGTCACTTTGACGATGTCACCGAGCATCAGATTGACCTGAGCGTAGGCTTTGCAAATTTCCGACCATTGGCCTGCCAGTCCGAGCGACTTCGCTTGTTGATACAAGTTCGTGTATTGCCCGCCAGGCATTTCATGGCTGTAGAGATCGGTCGTTGCCGGCTGTTGTTCGCTTTCAAACGGCGAGTAGAACTGACGCACCGCTTTCCAATAGTCGGCGATGGAATCGAGGCTCAGCGAATCGAGTCCGGTTTCGCGCGGGGAAAAACGGAGGCTCTCGCTGATGAAGTTGAGGTTCGGCTGCGATGTGCCGCCGCTCATCGGAGCCATTGCGGCATCGGCGATGTCGAGGTGCTCTTCTGCCGCCATCAGGATCGACGCCGATTGAATGCCGCCGGTGTCGTGCGTGTGGAAGTGGATCGGAATGCCAATCTCTTGCTTCAACGCTTTGACCAGCTCGCGAGCCGCTCGCGGTTTGCACAAGCCGGCCATGTCTTTGATCGCCAGGATGTGCGCGCCCATCTTTTCGAGCTGCTTGGCCATGTCGACGTAGTACTTCAACGAATACTTTGTGCGACCAGGATTCGTGATGTCGCCGGAGTAACAGATCGCCGCTTCGCAGATCGGTCGCACGCCGTGTGAGGGGGTCGCGTTGATGACCGCTTCCATCGCGACTTGCATGTTCGGGATGCAGTTGAGCGAATCGAAAATGCGGAATACATCCATGCCACATTCCGCCGCCTCGTTGACGAATTCGCGAACGACATTGTCCGGGTAATTCGTGTAACCGACGGCGTTGCTCGCTCGCAGCAACATTTGAAACAGGATGTTTGGCACTCGCTCACGCATGTCAGCGAGTCGCTGCCAAGGGCACTCCTTGAGGAATCGCATCGCCGTGTCAAATGTCGCTCCGCCCCACATCTCCAACGAGAAAAGTTGCGGACAAAGTCGTGAGTAGGCTTCGGCGATTTCTAGGAAGTCTTTGCTACGCAGTCGTGTCGCGAGCAACGATTGATGCGCGTCACGGAACGTCGTATCGGTCATCAACAACGACTTCTGCTCGCGAACCCATGTCGCAAACTTCGTCGGACCGAGGTCCGCCAACCGATCACGCGTGCCGAGCGGTCGAGCATCGTGAATGTTGAATTCCGGAACCGGAGCCGCGTCTCGACGTGCGGGTTGAGGGCGTTTGCCAGCGAACAACGAATTGCCGTTGACGATGATCTCACCGAGATACGTCAGCAGTTTGGTCGCGCGATCCTGACGCTTCGGGAACTTAAAGAGATCAGGCGTTTCGTCGATGAAACGAGTCGTGCAAAGTCCATCTTGGAAAGTTTGATGTCGCAGCAGTTTGACTAAGAACGGGATGTTGGTCTTCACGCCGCGGACTCGGAATTCGGCCAAGCAGCGATCGAGCCGCTTGATCGCATCGACGAATCGTCGACCACGAGCGGTTACTTTCACCAGCAGCGAATCGTAAAACGGATTGACGACCGCACCGGAAAATGCCGACCCCGCATCAAGTCGAATGCCCATGCCGCTGGCGCTACGATAGTGCGCGACGCGACCGTAATCGGGAAGAAAGTTGTTCGCTGGGTCTTCGGTGGTCACTCGGCATTGCACCGCGAAACCAGTCGTCTTCACGTCCGCTTGTGAGTTGATCCCAATCCGCTCGTCCGACAACGGCACACCTTGCGCAATCAGAATTTGCGACTTCACGACGTCGTAGCCGGTCACTTCTTCGGTGACGGTATGTTCGACTTGAATGCGCGGATTGACCTCAATGAAGAAGTATTGATTTGTGTCTGCATCGACGAGGAACTCGACGGTCCCTGCCGCGTAGTAGCCGACTTGCTTGCCGATCTTGATCGCCGCGTCGCACAAACCTTCGCGAACGTCGGCTCGCAAATTCGGAGCAGGAGCAATCTCGACCACCTTCTGATGGCGCCGTTGCACGGAGCAGTCTCGCTCAAAAAGATGAACGAGGTTGCCGTGGCGATCACCAAGCAATTGCACTTCGATGTGCCGCGCTCGTTGCACGAACTTTTCTACAAAGATGTCCGGACTACCGAACGCCGTGAGCGATTCACGACGAGCTTGTTCGTATTGCGCAGCGAACTCCGATTCTTCGCGAATGACGCGCATGCCGCGTCCGCCGCCGCCATGAGCTGCTTTCAAGATCACCGGAAATCCGAGCGACTTCGCCAGCGCGAGTCCTTCATCGGTGTTGACGATCGCTCGCTGACTTCCGCTCAAAACCGGCACGCCAGCCTTCGCCGCAATCTCACGCGCGATCGTCTTGTCACCGAGACTATGCAACGCTTCGACGCTCGGGCCGACGAACGTGATCCCGTTGTCTGCGCACGCTTGAGCCAGCTTCGGGTTCTCACTCAGGAATCCATAACCGGGATGAATCGCGTCGATGTTGTGCTTCAGGCAAATCGCAATGATGGCATCAATGTCGAGATACGATTTGATCGGTTCCCCTTTTTTGCCGATCTGATACGCCTCGTCCGCTTTGAACCGATGCAGAGCAAACCGGTCTTCATGCGTATAAATCGCAACGGTCCGAATACCCAATTCGTAGGCGGAGCGGAAAACACGAATCGCAATTTCGCTTCGATTCGCGACCAACAGTTTTTCAATCGTGTGCATGACAACCTAATCGGTAAGACGCTTTTGAGCGGCCTTCATGGACGGAAGCAGAAGACAACCCTGCCTCAATTCGGCGGGTCGTGGTACGTTACGGACCCGCTCAGCGAGTCGCAATTCTGCCACTCGATTCTCTGCTAACGAGCGGTTTGGACTCGCCTGATTATCCGAATTATTCGAGCAAAACAGGCTTGGGGGACAAGGCATAAACCAGTTCGCAGTTCCCCCTTCAGCCTGCCCCGAAAGTTCGTACCGCCTCAATGGAGAACGGCGAACGAAGACGGACTCGCACCTTGACGCACAAAACTAGAGATCACCGATGCTTTCAACAATCTTTTTGCTGACAACCTTACTCACCGCCGAGCCAGTCATTTCTGAACCCATGATCGACGCGCAAGGCATTCGAACTCATCGAGTGACCTCGGAGTTTCAGTTGGGCGAAACGTTGTTCCGAGTGCTGCTGCCAGAAAAGATCGAACTGAATGTAAAACTGAAAACGCTTTACATCTTGCCGGTCGAAGCGAACTCCGAAAACCGTTATGGCGACGGATTGCTTGAAGCCAAGAAGCTCGATCTGGCCAACAAGTATCGGTTGATCTGTGTCGCTCCGACGTTCTCCCATCTCCCGTGGTACGCCGATCACCCGACGGAAAAGGCTATCCGGCAAGAGTCGTACTTCCTAAAGATTGTCGTGCCAGCCATCGAACAGCGTTATACGACCTTCAGCGAACAAAGCGGACGGCTGCTCGTCGGCTTCAGCAAATCCGGTTACGGAGCCTGGAGCCTGTTGCTAAGAAACTCCGATCAATTTGCGAAAGCCGCCGCATGGGACGCCCCCTTGATGAAGACCGCTCCCGACCAATTTGGCATGGGACCGATCTACGGCACTCCAGAAAACTTCTTGGGCTATCGGCTCGATCATTTGCTGCGTGATCGAGCGGAATCACTGCGTGCCAAATCAGAATCCCAACCCAGCGCCCGTTTGATTCACCTCGGCTTCGACAACTTCCGCGATCATCACGAACGCGCGGAAACTCTGCTCAACGAATTGAAGATTCCACACCTCTACACAGACGGCCCGAAGCGCCCGCATACATGGCACAGCGGCTGGCTCGAAGATGCGGTTAAAAGGCTGATGGAAGATGAGTGAAGGGTAGACTGGTTACACCGTGATCGAAAACTTCGAATAAAAGAGAGACCGTGAATATCTCGTGGAGCACGTTTTCAACGTGCTCGAAAATATCCTGATTGGGCACGTTGAAAACGTTCCCCAAGTCATTTATTCACAAGGTCGGAGTGACTCGTCTATTTTGCATCACGCTACGGCACGGCAGCGGTAATAACCATTTCGACGCGATATCGCGGTGCAAGACCGGCTTGCACGCAGGCCCGTGCTGGTGCATGACCTTCGGGAACCCAAGCATCCCATTGGGCATTGAGTGCGGGACCATCCGCCAAATCGGACAAGTAGATCAACACCTGCAACAAGCGAGTCCGATCGCTGCCGACCAGCGCCAGCCGCCCGTCGATCTGAGCCAACACTTGAGCGACCTGTCCATGAATGTCTTGCTCCGGATCGTCGGCGACCTCGACAAAGTGCGCCGTCCCTTGATGAATGACCGCGTCTGACCATCGTCGAGTCACACCGTGTCGCTGAATCTCGCTCATCTTGTTTTGTTCCGTTAGAGGCAGTTTCCAAACTAACCCGAAGCGTGAGCGAGGGCGAGT
>CAIJTL010001487.1 GCA_903823545.1 uncultured Planctomycetaceae bacterium | reverse complement strand
GATAGCAAATGAAATCAGGCCGCTCTTTCGCGACTTGAGCCGTCATCTCACGCAACGGCTGCAAGTTGACACCTTGCGTTCGATGATCGTGAAACGGCATCGCGTAACTGACTGCCGCGACTCGCACGAAGCATTTATTGGGGCTTGTTGGGCTTTTGGATTCCGCAGCGACTGTGGCTTTGGAACTTGCCTGAGAGGCACGACTCTCGCGAGCGAGCATCATTGCTCCTGCGGTTGCTCCGACCGCTCCGAGTATTTCGCGGCGATTCAGAAAGTCGCTGGTCTTTGCATCGCGGTCCGTTGGGGGCGTCCGTGTTACGTCCATCATGTTTGCTCCGATTTAGGACATGGCTGGTGTTCGATCGCGCTCGCATACACTAATTTGTTCCGAGCTTGCTCGGCAGCGTCACAGCCTACATTTGAAAGAAAGATTGCGATGTCGAATGTCTTTGTGTTTGGAGCCAAGGGTGATGGGATTGCCGATGACACGGAAGCGTTGCAGCACACGATCGACTCTGGCGACGGTGTGCTGCGGCTCAATAAAGGAACGTATCGAATCACGAAGCCATTGGTGATCGACCTGACCAAAACTGGCTACGGTGCCGTGCGTGGTGAAGGGGGAACATCGCGAATTGTCATGGCAGGCGAAGGCCCAGCCATCCGAATCATCGGCGACCACCAAGGAAGTGCGTGGCCCGATAGCGTGAAGCCACATACGTGGGACAAAGAACGATTTCCAACGGTCACTGGCATTGAGATTGTCGGCGAACATCCTGAGTCAATCGGCATTGAGCTTCGCAAGACGATGAAGTGTGTCATCTCACAAGTGCTCGTGCGACGCTGTCGGATTGCCGTGCATCTCGTTGAGCGAAATCGCGACTTCCTGCTGACCGATTCGCACTTGTATGACAATCACGAGATCGGATTGTTCTTTGATCGCTGCAATCTGCATCAAATCATCATTCACGGCTGCCACATCAGTTGGAACAAAGTTGCCGGAATCAAATCACTCGGCGGCGACGTTCATAACTTGCAGATCGTTGGCAACGACATCGAATACAACAACATCACGGCAGGTGGTGCGAGCAAGCGGCAAACCACGGAAGCATCAAATCAGCAGTCCGCCAACGTGGCTCCTCATCCGGGGGGCTCGGAGATTTGGTTCGACGCAACCGATGGCGTCATCAGCGAAGTGACGATCAGCGGCAACACGATTCAAGCGACCGTCCAAACCGGAGGAGCGAATATTCGAGTGGTTGGGGCCGAAGTCGAACGGCCTCAAAGAGCCGACGCAGACAAATCCCTCAAGGCTGACACCGCGCATCTCATTAACATCACCGGTAACGTGCTCGGCAGTCAGTCGCGAGCGGTTGAACTTCGCAATGTTTCGCGAGTGACGATCACTGGCAATTCGATTTATGACTCCGCTGATCTGTCGGTCTTCGCGAGTAAGAGTTCGGGCATCGTCGTTAGTGGCAACACGTTTGTCTGGCGCGGCAATGATTCCGAACCGCCGAAAGATGGGCTCCGCTTTGAGGACTGCGACAACGTCTTGCTCAGCGGACTAACCACTCAGCGATTCTGTGCTGGTTCCGCCGAACGTGGTGCGGCGGTGAACTTCGTCCGTTGCAGCGACTCCGGAATCTCCGATTGTCAAATCCTCGATCCGCTGCATCGCGGAATCGAACTCGAAGATTGCGTCCGTTGCCGAGTCGCGAACAACACGATCGTTGATCGCCGCGAGACGCCAACGATGCGTCACGCAATTCGCGTCATCGGCAAGAGCCGAGACAACCTCATCACAGGGAACATCCTCGGAAACGCCACCGAAAAACTGATCGAAATCAGCGGCGATCCGTCCGAACTACGAGATAACTTGTTGCTGCGTTGATCTTACTCGTCCAACGCGGCAGTGACCGCTGATTGCAACACGGGCAATAGCTCGGATGCGAACCACGGGTTCTTCGTCAGCCAGAAACGGTTCCGAGGCGAAGGATGCGGCATCGGCAGGAATTCGGGGAGATATTGGCGAAAGGTTCGTACCGTTTCGGTCAAGTTCTCGCCCGCGTTTTTGCCGAGGTAATACGCTTGCGAGTACTGGCCAATCAGCAGTGTCAGCCGCACCTGCTTGAGCCGTTTCCGCAGCCGTTCGTGCCACAGCGGCGCGCATTCGGGACGCGGCGGCAAATCGCCTGACTTTCCTTTGCCGGGATAACAGAACCCCATCGGCATCAACGCGACTCGCTTCTCGTCGTAGAACGTTGTTTCGTCCATACGCAACCATCCACGAAGTTGCCGCCCGCTCGCGTCCTGCCACGGAACCCCACTCTCATGAACCTTGGCCCCCGGTGCTTGCCCAATAATGAGCACTCTCGCCGCCGAATGCGCCCGAATCATCGGCCTCGGCCCATGAGCCAAATGACATTCACATTCCCGACACGCGCGAACGTCAGCAAGGAGCCTTTTCATCGTGACAATCATAGCGGCGATTAGTTACGCACTGATCAAACAATTATTTGTTACGAAAGCCAGCGAGTTGATGTCGACCATGCGTCAGTTGACCGCCGGCGTGACGGCGGTAGCGTGCAGCGTCATGGCATCCAAGAGTGGCAGCGTCATTGCAACACCCGCGGGTTGAAGGAAGGCTCAGCGATCAAGCTTCATTTCATATACGTGAGTTGAGCAGAGGCTAGGCATGCCCGTTAATGACAAAGTTAGCTAGTTATTTAGGATTCGGAATTCGTGAAGCATTCCTTTAAGGCTGCCAACTGCTTGTCTGGGAACTCCCATGACCAAACGTTTTCAATTGCGTTTGGTGTCTGCCAAACAGGGTTCGACCGCAGATCGCCCAAGCTCAATAGGAGTCTTCTTACGATCATTCGTTTGCTTCCCTGAAAAGAAAAGGCAGCAGACGAACCATTGGTGAGTGTGACGGTCAACACCAAGTCGTCGCCATCACAAACGAGAGTCAATTCCGCATATTCCGGCTCAAGCGACCATTCGACGACCTCTCGCATGCTACCTTGAAGTATCAGTGACAGTGCCGAGACCAACCCGCGGATTGAATTACATGATACATCGGAGACATGAAGTACCATTTGCTGATTTTCAGCCGATAGCCGAATTTCCATCCAGCCGTGAGACGGGACGCCGAATTCGATATCGAAAGACTGCATGTCTGACTGCCGAACAGTGAAATTAGTCGCTCGCGAGCCATCATCACGGAGTGGCTGAAATGGGTTCACCGCTCGCTTGGTGAATCAACGTCTCATTCCGGCTGTGGTTTGTCAATCGGCCGGAAGGTCCCGCTTGCGGATTGGCAGAACGACGTAGCCACGGTCGCCAGACCGTGGGGGGGGGCGAAGTTGATCCCCCACGGTCTGGCGACCGTGGCTACGGGGCGTCTGGCT
>CAIJTL010001486.1 GCA_903823545.1 uncultured Planctomycetaceae bacterium | reverse complement strand
TCAATTGCTCTTCGGCCAATTGCAGTCGCTCACCACGTCGCGATGAAACCTCACTGGCGAGCGCCACTAATGCCGTTCGTTTTCGTTTCGGCGGCAATTGATTCACGAGATCAACGACTTGTTGGTCAGTCAGTTCGAGCATGGGCATGATGGGTTCTTCCGCAGAGCAGTCTACCGGCGATCAGCCAGCGAATGCATCGTCGGATCATTGTCTTCAACACGACTTCGCCGATCGGAGGAGACCTCCGGTCGAGCGAAGTCGCCACGGTCGCCAGACCGTGGGATATGCGTCTCGCTTCGCAGTCGGCCCACGCTCTGGCGAGCGTGGCTACTTCTGGTTTCGAGGTTGTCGAACGCGGGCTCCACCTCTTCGGAAGTGATGCATGCTCGGCAATGGATTCGACGTGACTCACCAGGGCAACCTCCCACAAGAACAACCGGTCCTTCGGAGACGGGTGGCCGAGCTTCGCAGAAGCTGGGTGCCGTAGGCACAAGAAACCCGGAGTGAACGCTGATCTCATTGTTGACACTGGTTGGCTGATTGAGCACCAACTCTGTGTTTCTAATGCTGAGCACACAGCTTGAAGCTAAGGGCTGCGGGCACGAGAAACTCGGAGTGGGGTTTGATCTGAAGTTGGTCGACGTGTTTGGATGGGATGTCTTGTTCGGGTTTCTTGTGCTGCGCACACGGTATCTGCGATGCCGTAACACCCAAGCAGTCGCATCACGCCAGCCAGCGATTAATGACTTTGCCGCCGACGTCGGTGAGGCGGAAGTCGCGGCCTTGGTAGCGGTGAGTGAGCTTCAGGTGATCGAGACCAAAGAGGTTCAGCAGCGTGGCGTGGAAGTCGTTCATGTGGACCGGGTCCTTCGCAACTCCCCAGCCGATTTCGTCGGACTCGCCGTAGACTTGGCCACCTTTGATTCCGCCACCGGCCATCCAGAGTGAGAAGGAAAACGGGTGATGATCGCGGCCCGTATTGGCTTCGCGACCCGCTCGATTTTCACCGAGCGGCGTGCGTCCGAATTCCGCGCCCCAAACGACAAGCGTGCTCTCAAGTAGGCCACGTTGCTTGAGGTCTTTCAGCAGTGCAGTGATTGGCTGATCGACGACCCATGTGTTGTATCGCAGGTCCGCGTCGAGACTGCTGTGCTGATCCCAGGCTTCGTAAATCACGTTCACAAAGCGAACGCCACGCTCGACCATGCGTCGAGCAAGTAAGCAATTCCGCGAGTAAGACAAGTGCGCGTTCGCCACATGGCCGCGCCCTGTTGCTTGCGGGTGTTGAGCGCGGTCGATGCCGTATGCATCCAACGTCTCCTTCGATTCGCCACCGAGGTCGATCAACTCCGGAGCGGCCGATTGCATCCGAAACGCGAGTTCGTAACTGGCAATGCGGCTGGCGATTTCAGGATCGTGCATCTCATTCAAACGTCCTTCATTGAGCGCCCTCAGCGTGTCGAGACCGCGTCGTTGCAATTCCGGCGGAAGGCCACTGGGGTTTGACAGGTTCAACACCGGCTCACCTTGGTTGCGAAACAACACACCGGCGTAGTGCGACGGCAAGAAGCCGCTCGACCAGAGCGACGCTCCGCCGCTGGAACCGCGACCGGTTGTCAGGACAACATAGCCAGGGAGATTCTGCGACTCATTACCCAACCCGTATGTGAGCCAACTCCCCATCGTCGGCAAACCAAACGTGGCGCGGCCACAGCTCAGCAACAACTGACCGGGGTGATGATTGAACTGCTCGGAAAACATCGAGCGGACCATCAAGATGTCGTCGGCGCACGTCGCGAGGTTCGGCAGATAGTCAGAAAAATCCATGCCGCATTCGCCATGCTTCGACCACTTGCGCGGCGAGCCAAGTAGGACCGCTTCATCCTTCTTGATAAACGCGAACCGCACTTTTTCAAGCG
>CAIJTL010001485.1 GCA_903823545.1 uncultured Planctomycetaceae bacterium | reverse complement strand
CGTGTCCGCTCCGTCGCCGCCGTTGATCGTGTCCGCTCCGGTCCCACCGAAGAGCGAATCATCGCCGGACTCGCCGAGGATTGAGTCCGCTCCGGCATCGCCCGACGCAGTGTCGTTTCCTTTACCGGCAATCAGGTAGTCGCTTCCTTCACCGCCGACGAGTGAGTCATTGCCATCGAAGCCTCGCAGAGAGTCGTCGCCGTCACCGCCGTCGAGCGAGTCATCGCCGACGTCGCCATTCATGCGATCTTGTCCCGCTCCACCGATCAGCGAATCGTTGCCGAGACCGCCGCTGACGATGTCATCTCCGTCACCTCCCAGCAGCGTATCGTTGCCGGAGCTCCCTGTGATCGAGTCATTGCCGACTCCGCCGTCGAGGCTCAAGCGAATCGAGCCAATCGTCGTCCCGGCTGCACTCAGCGTGTCATCACCTACTCCACCCGCAACCGTGAGCAAAGTTGGCACGACGCCATTCAAGTTGCCGATCGTGATTGAATCATCGCCGGTGCCGCCGTTGATGCTGACTGACGTGACGCTCGAAGTGACGACCAACGTCGCACTTCCTTCGCGAACCGTCAGTTGATTGAACGCATCTTTGCCGACGATGAAGGCATTGCTCGCACCGTTACCGCTGACCACAACCGTGTCGAAACCATCCGAGTTCGACAGCGTGTCTTTGCCGTCGGAGGCCCCGTTCCAAACCAGTTGGTCATCGCCCGCTCCGCCGTTGACGAGGTCGATGCCACCTTGGCCGTCAATCAAATCGTCGCCGCTACCACCATTGAGCGTGTCGTTTCCAGACCCGCCAAAGATGCTGTCGTTCCCGTCACCACCGTCGATCGAGTCCACTCCGTCATTGCCGTTGAGCACATCGTTTGAGTTTCCTGCCAACTGAATGTCATTTCCCTCGCCGCCAATGAGCGTGTCCTCTTGCGGCCCATTGTTCGGTGCTGGCGTTGGCGGTGCTGGTGGTGGTGGCGGTGGAACTTGTCCGACCGAGCCGAAGACTGCTTGCACAATTGCGTCTGCCAATTGTTGTCCCGCATTGGGGTCAATCACGAAATACAGCGGCTCACCGGGAGCAATCGGATCGCCTGGAATTTGGCTATCGAGATCGCTGGTGGAGTTATTGACCGAGTTTGTCAGTAGCGCGAGTGATTCCAGCAGCGAGCGTGGTGCAGTGGCGGGATTAGTGGCAGGACCACTCGATGTGGCTCCCAAGCCGACGATGTGAACTCCCATGCTGACCAACGCGTCGATCGTGGCTTGCGTCAGTGGAGTGGTCGGCAGATTGTTGCGGGTGTCGCCACCCACCTGAATGCTGCTGGCGGGAACGGTGCCAAACGCCGTCGAATACGTTGCCAGTCCATCCGGGACATAATGTGTTCCGCGATCTTCCGCGACGAACACAATTCGGTATGTCCCAGGACGGAAGCCGACGCCGCCGATCGTTCCCGACGAGGCCAAGATCGGCCCGTTGGGATCGCTGGTCAAATCTTGAGCGGTTGGATTGAAGGCCGGAACGTCACCTTCCGGAAACCGAGTAATCTGTTGGTTGTAGAGAGTGCCGATGCTGCTGTCGGTAATGTCACCGTCACCATTTCCATCAACGCCGACTCCGGTCGCGATTTGATGCAGCGCGTCGATCAACACTGATGTGCCGTCGCCAATCCCTGGGTTGCCACGCGCCAAAGCCGCATCAATCGCCTCTGAAAACTGTGGAGTGTCCGTAGTGATGATGGGCTGATTGAGAATAAATGGCCGACCAAGCCGACCACCTCGACCATTTGGGTTCGCTTCAAACCGTCCAACGCCGAAGCCCAAGCTCACTCCGGGCAGCGCAGTCTGCAATGAAGTCACGACTTGAGAGAACTGGGAACGCAGCGCTGGAAGTGCGTTTTGAATACTCGCTCGGTCATCGGTCAGCAAAAAGACATCCACTGGCGGGACTGTCGGTGTCGGATCGTTGTCGACAATGCGGCCGTCACCTTGATTGTCGAACACAATTCCCGGAGCGGCTGGGACCGCGATGTTGAGCAGGATGTTCTCTTCGACCGACTCATCGAGCACGTCGTTGATGACTGTGACCGGGACCGTCACGCTCGTCACTCCAACGGGAATGACCACACTGCCGCTGGCAATCGTTTGATAATCGACGTCGGCGGTCGCCGTTCCCGCTGTTGTGAAGTATGTCACCGTGATCGGGCTGAGTGATGGGCTCGACAGCGTGATTGTGAAGTTCATGACCGTCGTGCCGGTGTCTCCTTCGGTCACGCGAGCATCCAACACCGAGACCGTCACCGTCCGTGAATCGAGCAGATCGTTCCCCGCACCACCGTCGAGCAAATCCGCGCCGCCGCGGCTGACGAGCGTGTCGTTCCCTGCTTGACCAACCAGCGTGTCGAGACCGGTGAAGCTGTTGTCATCGGTCAAAAAGTCATCGTGGAGTTCGTCGTTTCCCGCACCGCCGATGAGCGAATCGTTACCGATTCCGCCCGCCATCGTGTCATTGCCAGAGGCTCCGTTGAGTGTGTCGTCGTTCGCTCCGCCGTCCATCACATCGTTGCCGTCGCCCCCCGTGAGAGTGTCGTTCCCATCGTTACCATT
>CAIJTL010001484.1 GCA_903823545.1 uncultured Planctomycetaceae bacterium | reverse complement strand
TGGCGTCGTCGTGAACCGAGCCTCACAGCTCAGCGCCGGGCCGCGATGACCGAACGGATTCGAGACGTTCATCGAGTCAGTCACGCCACGTAAGGTTCGCCGCGAGTGCATGCGGAGCTGGTCATTCAGGGCCAGACGTGCCAGCGCAAGACCGTTGCGAAATACATGAAGCAGGCGGGGCTTCGAGCGAAATCGCAGCTTCGGTTCCGTGTGAACACGACCAATTCGAATCACGCGCACCCGATCGCGAGGAGCATCGTGAACCGGAACTTCGCTCCGTCCCAGAAGAATAAAACATGGACGACCGACATCACGTATATTCCGACGGTCGAGGGCTGGCTGTACCTGGCTGTGGTCGAGGACTTGTTCACACGCCGGATCGTCGGCTGGTCGATGTCGGACACAATCGACAGTCGGCTTGTTGTGGATGCGCTGCAGATGGCTCTCGCGCGGGAACACCCTGGCAAGAATCTCGTCGTGCACTCGGATCGCGGAGTCCAGTACGCCAGCGAGCACGACCAGCGTCTGTTGAAGCAGCATGGCCTTACGTGCTCAATGAGCCGCAAGGCCAACTGCTGGGAATCAACCGAGGCCGCCGAGCAATCAGCGAGGATGCCGGCCAAGGGCGATGGCCTTCCAGCGCGCCGACCGAATCGTTCTTCGCCACGCTGAGATAAGAACTCGTGCATCACGAGAAGTATCAATCACACACCGAGGCTCGTCACCGCCTCTTTGAAAACATCGAAATCTTCTACAACCGTCTTCGTCGACACTCAGCCCTGAACCACCAGTCCCCGGCTCAGTTCGCCGAAGCCGCATAACCACAACCACAGCGTCCACAAAACGTGGGAAAGTCCAGGTTCCCTTGGGCAACAAGATGCGTACTGTCACGGAGAAAATGGGAGTAGCCGTCAACGACAAGTTCTACGGCGGTGCCCATTCAGGCGTGATCAAAGAGATTGCGTTGTGATTGGGCGAGCGGAAGTTGGGAATTTACCAGCGAGGATCTGTACGACGGACTGGAAGTCCGTCGTACGGTTGAAACCCCCCAACTCACATAGGATCGCAGCAACCGGCCGACCAACTGAAGATGGCCTGGTGTTGTGCAAGACGATCGTCGAGAAACCGCTGGATCGCGATCGGTTTGAAGAGGCATTGCGCGTCTCGCTGGCGGACTTCTTCGATATCCGCTCGATCACGTTCGCCGTCCCGGCGAGCAGTACGCGCGATATTCGGGAGCGTGAGGCTCCCGCCGAGTCGCGAACGGCGGAAAAGACGGTTCGGCAGGAGCCTCCCCACCCAGCCGACAACCCGATGGCAAGAAACGCCGCAGGCTAATCTGCTACTCGCGACGATGGACGAGTCGGTCGATCGAGTTCCCGCGCTGCGTCAGCGAGGGCGGATGCTTCCTGAAACGTGGAGTTCAGAGCCTGTGGGAACGCTTCCGGTTATTCTTGAAACAGCTTCTATTGTTCGCAAACTAATCGCCTAATGTGCGGTTTGAAGTGCCTGAGTAATTTCGTCGGCGGGAAACAAGCAAAACGAGAACTCACGACTTCGCAAAATCTCGTTTGCCGCGAGTCGAGCTTGAGCGTTCGTTAGATCGGCTTGAATTCGCTCTCGAACATTCATGGCGAGTTGTGCCAGCCGTTGATTGATCTGTCGCAGGCGGCGGCATCGCTGAAAGTTCTCTGCTTTTGCGTGTCGGTTTCGATCTGTGTTCGAAAGCGCGTCTTGTTCGATTTGCTCGGCGACCAGTTGCTGTTTCTCGCTCAAGAGAGAGGCCGCTTCGGATGAGCTTGTCGCTGGCCAATCGGCTGGTGTGGCGTGTCTATCGGCGTTGCGATCGAAGTCCTTCAGGCGATGGCGGAGCTGTGACAACTGATGGCTCGTGGTGTTCCACGAAGGAAGTGGCAAGTGCATGGTCGCTGTCATCGTGAGAAATGCTGGCGGCGCGACGCCGTACAATCGAGCGATCAGCCGATCTGTCATCTCGTCATACTTCGCTCCACCGAGTCCGTGCAGGAACGCATCCCCCAAGAACACACGGGCAAACATCGTCGTGGTCAGCGCACGAGTTCGGATCTTGATTCCACCTTTCATGAACTCTCGTAGTTGCGAAACAGAGTTCGCAGGCTCAATGTTGGCGGACAAGTCCAAAGAACCAAGAACCTCATGGCCGTCTGACAGATGCAGTTCAGTCGTTGTCTGTTTCACAAATAGCCGCCCTCGCACCTTGTCGCCGACTCGCCAAATCCAAAACGGGGCTTCGTACCAACCATCCGATTTGGATGCGGTGCCATTCAGGCCAACAGCCAGATTCGGAACCGGATGACTTGTGCTCCGAACGTGGTTGATGTGGCGATATTCCTCGACGACCGCGTTATAGGTTGCATGGAGTCGACGAACATCGGAAAGCAGGTGGCAAACAAACCAGGCAAAGGCTTCGGTCTGGCAGAGGCGACTCAAGGGGAGTTCGAGATTATGTAAGCCCCCGATTTGTTCTGCATGTCGACGCGCGGCCGTCAGTAAGTCCGGAAGCCGTAAGGAATCCTGCGACAGCATCGAGATGGCGGATGGCCAGATGGAAGTAATCAATGGATCGATGTGCCAGCACGTCAACGCGTCTGAAACTCGTTCGGCAAAGGATCGAAAGAGCGAATCATCACGAACGCCAATCTCTTCGAGCGGTCGATTTCGATCATCGAAATCAGCATCGGCATCAAATGGAATTTGTTCGAGTAGCGGTCGTTCCTTTGATCCGACCGGGACTGCGATGCGTGTTGAGGAGAGTGTGTCGCTGTCGACGATGAGGTTGAGTCCGATGCCGCCAGTCTGGTTCGCGAGCTGATCCAGCACAAAATTCTTGGCCCAGACGCCGCAATGAAACAGTTCCGGCTGATGTCCGCCGACGATGAGCGATGAGACTTGCTGATCGCTGGCAGGACGATCGCCATGCAATCTCTGTGATGCGGTGGTCGAGGACTTTGAGCAGTTAACGGAGATGGTCTGATCGAGCCAGTTGGTGTATTGCCGCGCGGCCGCCAATGCCTCATGGCGAGCCAGTTGCCGCAACTCGGACAGTGGTTCTCCGAGACAATCGACGTTCCAGTGAGCGATCAATTCGAGATTACTCTCGATCGCTGCGGGCATTTCGCAAACCGGAGGAATCGCCAGCACTGCGCCGGGTTCGCGAGGAACTCGCAAACGGCGTCGGACCCAAGTGGGTTCAAGTGGCGACGCGGCGGGCACAGCGAAAACTCCACAAATTGGAAACAGCTCAATGATCGTTGAGGCGATCCAGCATTAAGCCCCAGAACAACACAGTTCTGGTTGATCACACTTTTTCGTTTGGTCACATTGGCGATTCGCGGCGGCCAGTTCGCGATCGATCACTTCGCGGTAATACGCCATGCGTCGGTTTGCGTCATCGAGCGTGCCACCGAACGAACGCTTTTCGTCGAGGTAAATCAACGGCACTGGGTGTTCGACGATGTGAAACTTTTCGCGAACCGCTTGCACCCAAAGTTGCAGCGGCATCGCGTAGCCAAATTCAGTGATGTTGAGGCGGGGGAGGGCGTCGACGCGATACGCCTTGAACCCGCAGAAGGCGTCAGTCAGGCTCAGGCCGAGTCGGCTATTAATCATCTCGGTGATCAACTGGTTGACTCGACGTCGTTCTTCAGGAGGCCGGCTATCACCGTCGAAGTGTTTCAGATAGCGACTGCC
>CAIJTL010001483.1 GCA_903823545.1 uncultured Planctomycetaceae bacterium | reverse complement strand
GACGCTCCGCATTCATCAGCTTATCGCGGACGTAATAGTGCGAGGGACTTGGCTTGGAGTTATCCGCGTCTTGCTTGGTGAACTTGAAAGTGGCATCGAATAGAACAAATTGTTCGGCTTGGGCAATGGACGCTTCCAGCCACAACGCGGCGAGGCACGCCAAGGCGAACAGCCTTCCGTGCAATCTTCGGTTTCTATTTCCAATCATTGCGGTCATCCTTCGATCAGGGCGTCGGGCAATTGTGAAGCCCTGAATAATCTCGGTTAATTGGTTCGCTGAAAAACGAACTCATTGTTGCCGAGTCCTTTGGTGGAGATCAGCTTCAGCAGCTTGAAGCCACGTTGTTCGTGGTATTGAGTGATCTCGTCGCACGTAGCGACTTCAAACGGTAGGCCACCGATCCAGTCGATCCAGTCGTGGACGGGGGACATGCCTCGTTCGCGGTGATAGCTGGCGAACTTATTGGTGCCGCTCAGCAAGCTGGTGACACACATGCGAGCGAAAAAGTGGGGAACCCAAATCGCGATCATGGCCCAACGACCAATGGTGCTGGAGCAGTAAATCTGTTTGACCCACAGCCACACCTTCGACTTCCAACCTTGGTCGTTGTAGAGGGCGATAAACAATCTCCCGTTGGAGGCGACCAAGCGATTCACGTTTTCGATCGCTGGCCACATCGAGCCGGTGTGGTGCAGCACGCCCCAAGAATAAACGACGTCGAATTGCCCGAGGCTTTGAACGTAATTCTGGTCGAGCACGCTGGCGTGTTGAATGGTCCAATTAGGATCGTCGTGGAAGTATCGACGCTTGAGTTCTTGAGTGCAGCCGACGGAACTAGGATCGAAATCAAACGAATGAACGGTCGCCCCGAGTCGTCGGGCCGCCAATGAAAACAATCCGCTGCCGCTCCCCGCATCAACAAACTTCAGGCCGTCCAGTCGATCAAGCCCCAAGTGTCGCTGAAGCGAAGTCATTGCATGGTCGATTCGCTCTTCAGTGAGCAAGCTCAGAAAGTTACGCCAGTTCTTGCCGAACTCAAAGCGTATGCCAGACACAACCTCCTGCTGAAATTCGGAAGCGGTGGACTCAGGCGTCGCTGGAGAATCGGTGTCAGTTGGAGTCACGATCAATAACCGTTGCGAGAGAGCGAGCGTTTCATTGTGGCGGCATATTTAGGATGGTGGAGTATTAGGCAAACGAAAGTGCGTCACAAGACGCGAGTCGACGTTCTGTTTACATGGCTGGAAGGCAACCGCAAGCACGGTCGACCGCCTCTTGTCGCATGTCGAGGCTTGAAGTACCATCGCGCCGTCGATCCGGAAAGTTCAATCTCCCGAACGATGGCGTCCACGGATGGAATGTCCCATCGAGTGCTGCGGTGAAGCGAATTCATTACGAAATTAATTCACCATCGGCCGAAAAAAATCTTCTCCCGCTTCTGATCACCGGAAATGCATCTCATGAAGCTCAAGCCCCCGTCTCGAACCGTGTGTACTCTTTCTGCGGGACTGTTGTTGCTGGCGATAGTGACAGGCTTTGCCGATCACCTAGCGGCTAATCATCCCAATGACGAGACGACCACGAAGCTTATTTGCAACATGGTCCAGAAATATCACATCAGCCAAAGGCCGATTGATGACAAGATTTCCGAGAAGCTGCTGGATCGGTTCCTCAAAAACCTCGATCCGCAAAAGTTGTACTTCACTCAGCCAGACATCGACCAACTCAGCAAGTTCAAAACGGAACTTGATGACTTGGTGAAGTCGGGTAACACACAGTTCGCTTACGACGTGTGGGATATGTTTCTGCAACGCTTCGATCGTCAGATGGAAGTCGCCAAGAAGTTGATCGTGGCCAATCACGATTTTAGCGTGGAAGAGTCGATCGAAATCGACGCGGAGAAAATTCCGTACTCTAAAACCCAAGAGGAACTGAACGATCGCTGGCGCAAACGAATCAAGTTTGAATTGCTCAATGCGAAGCTCGACAACCTGGATTTGGCGAACAACGTCAACAAGGATAAAGCGAAGCCTGGCGATAAGCCGAAGTCCGGAGTCAACGGCAAGGACAAAGCGGCTGGAGTCATTGTCGAGCCTGCCGAGCGTTTGGAAAAACGATATCGGATGCTGGCGAAGGCCTATCATGAAACTGAAGACTCTGAAAAGTTGGAGATGTATCTGTCGGCGTTGACGCACTGCTTCGATCCGCACTCCAGCTACATGTCGCCGCAGTCACAGGAAGAATTCCAAATCGCGATCGCACTGAATCTCGATGGTATCGGAGCCGCGCTTCGTTCAGAAGATGGTTTCACGACCGTTAACGAAGTGGTCAAAGATGGTGCGGCCGACACGGATGGCCGATTGAAGGCGGGAGACCGCATCACCGCCGTTGGTCAAGAAACCGGCGAACTCGTTGACATCATGGAAATG
>CAIJTL010001482.1 GCA_903823545.1 uncultured Planctomycetaceae bacterium | reverse complement strand
TAACCCGAAGCGTCAGCGAGGGCGGACGCTCCATCAATCTCCCTTCAACGTCGTTTGAAGCGTTCGCCCTGGCTGACGCTTCGGGTTAGTTTCACGGCTTCGCCGCGAAAAGAATTGTTTCGTTTAACTAGCCACCGGCAACAGTCCCAGCTCCGCAGCGATGCCGCGCATGGCTTCGATGCAGAACAGCATGTGTTCGTCGAGGTCTACGCCAAGATCCGCAGCTCCGTTGGTAATGTCTTCGCGATGGACCGACGCTGCGAACGACGCTTGCTTCATTTTCTTGCGGATGCTTTTGGGTTCGAGTTCTTCCAGCCGATTGGGTCTTACGAGCGCACAGGCCGTGATGAATCCACAAAGCTCATCGCACGCGTACAAGGTCTTATCGAGCCGTGAAACGCGCGGGCAATCGGTGAGGTAATCCGCGTGCGATTTAATCGCGTAGATCACCTCATCGGAATAGCCTCGTTCCTGCAAGATTCGAGAGCCTTGCAGCGGATGATCGGGCGGGTTCGGCCAGCGTTCGTAATCGAAATCATGTAACAAGCCGACTGTTCCCCACTTGTCTTCGTCTTCGCCGAACTTGCGTGCGTAGGCTCGCATCGCCGCTTCAACGGCCAGCATGTGCTTGATCAAACTGTCGCTCTGGGTGTACTCGCGGACGAGTGCGAGATCATCGGCTCGGCTCATGAAACTTCCTCAATGGGTGGCTCAAGTGGCAACCAACGGACGTGGGTGATACGGTACTCGGCGACTTTCTCCCTCGCCACTCGCGCGAACGTGAGCCACTCTCATGAGCACTTCGGTCAGCCGCCCTAGCGAAAATCGAACATCCACCAGTTGGCTGCTTCGCGTGAAAGCCCGTGATCCGCAAGCGTGGCAGCGGTTGACCGACCTTTACGGACCGTTGGTCTTTCATTGGGCTCGCCGACACGGGTTGTCTCCGGAAGACGCAGGTGACTTGATGCAAGAAGTCTTCAGCGCGGTCGCCGTAGCCATCGATCGTTTTTTGCATTCGCCGGGACAAGGGACGTTTCGCGGTTGGTTGTGGACGATCGCTCGCAACAAATTACGAGACCACTACCGTCGATCATCGCATCGAGAAGAGGCCGCTGGCGGAACCGAAGCAGGATTGCGGCTATCGTCGATTCCCGAAATCTGGTCGGACGAATCCGTCGATATCACCGATCGCAATGAGCTTCAAAAGCTCTTTCGACGAGCACTTGATCTAGTACGGTGCGAGTTTGAAGAACGGACTTGGCAAGCATTTTGGCGGACGACGATCGAGATGCGTGACACTTCCGATGTTGCTGCAGAACTGAGTCTGTCGACGAACTCCGTCCGACAAGCCAAATCGCGAGTCCTTCGTCGTCTGCGTCGCGAGCTGGGCGACGTTAGCGAGTAGCTCGGAAGCAATCGCTTTCTCAACACGAGGTATGGCTCGAATGTGTCGCCACTGCCTCCTAACATGCTCGGCATGTCAAACGCCGTTGAATCGCCCATTGCCATTGATGTTCGGAATCTGACGAAGGTCTATCGCGTTTTTCAAAAACGCGAAGGCTTGTGGGCTTCGATGACGAGCCTGTTTCGCCGTGAATACAAAACCGTAACGGCGGTTGGTGGCGTCAGCTTCACGATTCGACAAGGTGAGATGGTCGCGTTCTTGGGGCCAAACGGGGCGGGTAAAACGACGACACTGAAGCTGCTCAGCGGATTGATCTATCCGACCTCAGGCGAAGCGACCGCATTGGGTTACACGCCCTGGAATCGCGAACTCCCGTACCGTCGACGCTTCTCGCTGGTGATGGGCCAGAAGAACCAGCTCTGGTGGGACTTGCCCGCACAGGAATCGTTCCGGTTGCATCAGGCGATTTACCGAATCGAGGCAGATGCCTTTCAGCGGCGACTCGATGAACTGACTGATCTTCTGGAGGTTCGCAAGCTCGTCGGCCAACCGGTGCGTGAGTTGTCGCTCGGCGAGCGGATGCGGATGGAGCTGATCGCTGCATTGCTGCACAGCCCCGACTTGTTGCTGCTCGACGAACCGACGATTGGGTTGGATGTGGTCTCGCAGCGAAAGGTGCAGGAGTTTCTCAAGCATTACCAGCGCGAGCGGCAGATCACCGTATTGCTCACCAGCCACTATATGAAAGATGTCGAAGCACTTTGCGATCGAGCCATCATCATCAATCAAGGTTTGATCAGGCACGACGGCCCACTGGAAACAATCGTAGATCAATTCAGTCACCACAAAGTGATCGAACTGCAATTCGCGGGCGAGTTACCAACCTCGGCAGAACTGGAACACTTCGGGACCGTGTTCGACATCAAGTCGCCCCGATTAAAGCTGCGAGTCCCACGCGCAGAGATCCCGCAAACACTCTCAACGTTGCTCAGTCGCTACGAGATTGAAGACGTCAGCGTTCAAGATCGCCCGCTAGAAGAGGTCATCGCGGAAGTCTTTCAGCAAGACTCCAACGTATCTCGGTGATTATTCAGGCTCAAAGTTAAAGCACGACGCACCATCAAGTGATCGTGTTGAAATCACTCGATGGCGCGTCGTACCAACTTTGATCAATTTTGCGTCTGTCAATCAGCTTTGCAGGATCGCGTCGATTGCTGATGACAGGGCGTAGTTCTCGTTGATTTCGGTTGGATCAGCTCCCGGCAGTGTGTCGGTGCCGAGGCCACCGGCGAGCGTGTCAGTATCAGAGCCGCCGTTGACGACGTCGTTGCCGTCTCCACCAAGGACGATGTCGTGGCCATCGTTCCCGAAGAGTCGGTCGTGGCCATCTTCGCCGCAGATAATGTCGTCACCGAGATCGCCAGTGATTGTGTCGTCGCCGTCACCGCCACCGAGCAAGTCGTTGTCATCACCACCCGAGATCGAATCGTTGCCGTCACCGCCGAGAATCGTGTCGAGTCCGCCATCACCGGTCAGCGTGTCATTGCCATCGCCACCTCGAAGACTGTCATTCCCCGATTGGCCGTTAATGAGGTCATCTCCCGCACCACCATCGACGGTGTCGTTGCCGGCACCACCTGAGACACCGTCATTGCCAAGACCACCGCTCACCGAATCGTTCCCTTCGGCCCCGTTGAGTAAATCGTCGCCAGTTCCGCCGGACAACGTGTCATTCCCTTCGTTGGCCGATAGGGAATCGTTCCCGTCTTCGCCGAGCAAGTTGTCGTCGCCGAGACCGCCAAAGAGTGCGTCATCGCCGCTGCTTCCCTCGACGGTGTCGTTGCCAGCCGCACCGTTGAGCACATCGTTCCCCAGCCCGCCGTCGATGCTGTCGTTGCCCGCTCCGCCGTTGATTGAGTCATCACCAGCGTCGCCGATCATGACATCGTCGCCGTTGCTACCGAGGATCGTATCGCTGCCATCACCACCGTTGACGTTGAGTTTTGAGGTTCCGATAGCGCTGTTGTTCGCATGGATGGAGTCGTTGCCCGCGCCACCATTCACGATCACCAAGTGCTCGGCAGTCTTATCAATCGCGTTGATCGTCACGACGTCGTTGCCGCCCAGCAAATTGATTTCGATCGTGGCCGCAGTGCTCAGGACAGTGATCAATGCCGAGCCGTTTGTGATCGTCAACTGATTCAACGTGTTTTGGTCAACGGTAATCGTGTCGATCGCTCCGGAGCCGTTGTATTGCAGCCGATCCTTGCCGGTTGGACCGCCATCGAACGTATCCACTCCACCGTTGATGTTCGTGATGAGGACGTCGTCTCCATCGCCACCGTTCAGCGCGTCTCTACCTGCTTGACCGTCGAGAGTGTCGTCATCTCCTTCGCCAGCAATTTGATCGTTGCCGCCACCGCCGACGACGCTGTCGTTGCCGTCGCCAGCAAAGATCGAATCGTTGCCAAGATTGCCGTTGATAGAGTCGTTGCCAAAGCTCCCCGCGAATGGATCGTCGCCGTAGACGAGGTCATCGCCATCGCCACCATTCACGTTGTCATTGCCGTCACCACCTTCAACGGTGTCGTTCTGGTTGCCACCATTGACGGTGTCGGAGCCGTTGTTTCCTTGGACCGAATCTTTGCCAACGCTGCCGTCGATGTTGTCGTTGCCGTTGCCGCCAATGCAGGTGTCGTTCCCAGCTCCGCCGTTGATCGAATCGTTGCCGGTGAGAGCAAAGAACTCGTCGTCGCCACGCAACAGGTCGTTGCCGACTCCTCCGTTGACCTGGTCGTTACCGGCCATCCCCTGGATCAAGTCATTGCCGCTGTCGCCATTGAGCGTGTCGTTGCCGGTCCCGCCATCGACGAAGTCATTCCCGCTTCCAGCAAAGACCACGTCGTGGCCGTTACCGCCAAGAATCGAATCATTCTGGCCATCACCATTCAGCAAGTCATCGCCGTCGCCGCCACGGACCGTGTCATTCCCCTGACCTGCGAAGATGGTGTCATTCCCCGCGCCACTGAAGCCCGGTGTGTCACCGTCAATGAAGTCCGCTCCATCACCGCCGGTGATCGAGTCGCTTCCGGCACCGCCATCAATCGTGTCGATGCCGTTCCCCGCGCTGATCGAGTCGTTGCCGAGACCACCGTCGATGTCATCGTTGCCGTCATCGCCGAAAATGGTGTCGTTGCCGCCGCCACCATTGAGCGTGTCGTTCCCGTCGCCGCCGTCGATCAGGTTGATTCCTGAACCAGCATTGATGACGTCGTTGCCGTGATCACCCAGCAGCGTGTCATTGAGGTTAAACGAACCCGAGATGATGTCGTCACCCTGCTTGCCATTCACGGTGATGGCCAAGTTCGCTCTGAAGCGGGTGGCCGTGACGCCACTGAGATCAAGCGTGTTCGGACCATCACCACCTTCGACGACGATTGACGTTACGGCGGAGGTCTGAATCGTCCCCAGTGAAGTGACCGGTGTTCCGTTCGCGAGCACTTGCACCAAGTTAGGATTGAATGGGTTCGAGCGAACTGTGATGTCATCGCTGCCATCCGATGAGACCGACAGTTGCCCGTTGATGAAGAACGACGAGACCGTCAGGAGTGAGCGAGTTTCCAACGCTTCGACCGGTTCATTTCGAGCCGCAGTGCGGCGACGATCGGTTACCGTAGGAGCACAAGCGCGGCGAATGGCTTCGAGCCAAGATGTCCATTGCATAGTGACCGATCCTTGGTCGTCTGGAGCTATCGTGTTCAAGATCTCGCGATTGAAAGTCAGGCGCGACTTCGCAGTGTTAACGGTGTAATCCGCCCGCACAAAATATCCGCCCGACGCCAAAGCGCAGTTCGACTGCCAGTCTTTATCGGCCTCGCACAACCGCTTCCCGCGACATTACTGACATTCCAAGAAAATGCTTTGCAGATTACCCAGCCTGCGTCGACACGGCATTTTGAATGCTGTATCAGCAAACCAAACACCCAGCGACAAAGTAGTCAGCAAGAAGTGCCGGCTCACTTCCTTGAATCTCCAACGAACGTCGAAAAACACGAGTCGAGCCCATTGGCAAACCCCAAAAGCGTTGACACACCGCGATGTTCAAAATACGTCAATCAAAGTAGTGTTTCCGCCGTGGCTCGTATGCTGGCAACGTTGATCTGTTTTTGGTTTCTCTGAAACGAATAATGTCGCTCATTCATCCTGCGTTGATTTATGCCGCTGGCTTCGTGGTGATTCCGGTCATCTTGCACTTCTTGTTGCGAGCGAAGCCGAAGAAGCTAATTTTCCCGGCGCTCCGATTGATCATGGTGAGACGGCGTCAAAACGTGCGACGCATGCGATTGCGGCATTTCTGGCTGTTGCTGCTGCGAATGCTTGTGATCCTCGGATTGGTGCTAGCGGTTACTCGGCCTTCGTTGCCGGAAGCGAGTTACGAGTTCAACACGCGGGAACTCATTACGCTGTTCGCGGTCATCGCTATGGCAATCGGGACTTACGTGGGCCTGACGCAGTTCTGGCAGAGAAAGCGACTCTCGGTGCAGACGATGGCCTATCGACGAACGCTGCTGCGAGGCGGGTTGGGGGTCGGTTTGACTGCGTTGATCTCGCTGTTGGTCATCCTGCCGTATGTGAATCGGTTGCGAGCAGAAATCTCCGCTCCCGCACCAGCCGTGAGCAGCGATCTGCCGGTGGCAGCGGTTTTCTTATTCGATACCAGCCTGTCGATGCAGTACACGCAAGAAGGGAAGACTCGTCTCGATCAAGCGAAGACGTTCGCATTGGGACACATGGATTCGCTCCCGCCGCGAAGTCGCATCGCTGTTGGCGAGAGTCATTCCACAACTCCGATTTTGTTTCAAGCAGATATCTTTGGAGCGAAGGCTCGGATTCAGTCGCTCGCACCACATCCGGTTTCGCAACCCTTGAACGAGCGGCTGCGAGCGGCGCTCGCGCTGCAACAGCAAGACCAAGGACGCACGCTCGACGAGCAAGAGTCCGTCGCACCGGAAGCCCGCCGAGATCGGTTCATTCGCGAGATTTACGTCTTCACCGATTTGGCGGCGACCGCATGGCGAGCGAGCGGTGCCGATCTTTTGAAAGAAGAACTCGATCGTTCCAAGTGGGGAGCCATCTACGTCATTGATGTGGGGGAAACTAAACCGCAAGACATCGGCATTTCAGAATTATCGCTCTCACGTCAAAGCGTTCCGGTGGGAAGCACGTTGATGGTCGATGTGGCACTCACGTCGGTGGGTGTTGAGGAATCCGAAAAGACCGTTGAGCTTTCACTTCGCTCACGCGACGGCAAGTTCATCAAGCAAGATCAGCAACCGGTGAAAGTCAGCGGAAACACTGGCGCCAGAGTGCAGCTCTCGGTCAGCAATCTGCAAGGCCCCGTGCAGCATGGCGAAGTCCGCTTGATTTCGAGCGATCCTCTGGCGATGAACGACGTCCGCTATTTCACGGTCGAAAGTCGGTTGCCGCCGAAAGTGTTGCTCGTCTCACCGAGTGACCAAGTGGCATTGCCGCTCAGAGAAGTTCTGGCTCCGGACGAGGATCAAAAAGCGGGGAAACGACGCTACGACGTTGATGATGTTCGACTGCCGCAACTGGCCAGCAAAAAGCTGAATGACTATTCGGTGATTGTGCTCAACAGCGTTCCGGCCCTGACCGATCCGGTTTGGAAGCTGCTTCATAAATACGTTAGCAGTGGCGGTGGGCTCGCCGTGATTCTCGGTTCGTCAGATTTGATTCGCGACAAGAACGGCATTGATCTGGTGACCTACAACACGGACGCCGCAAAGACGATCTTGCCCGCCGAGCTAGAAACGACACCGAGGTTCTCACCACCTGCAGTTCTCGACGCAAAGAACCTCAATCACCCGGCACTCAAGAAACTGGAAGAGGCGAATGCGGCGGGTGAGCTGGCGACTCAGGAGGTCCGCATCGCTTGGAAAGTGGTCCCGCACGATGACGCGAATGTGCTGATTCGTTACACCGATCGTCAGTCGCTCCCGGCACTCATCGAACGTCGCATCGGTGCCGGTCGGGTGATGATGTTGACGACGGCTGCGGATCTACGCGGACACAACCTTGAACAGAACCGAGGTGAGCCGGGAGGCTGGAACGACCTCATTGGTTATTGGCCGTTCTTGATCCTCACCGACCAAATGATGCAGTACCTCTCCGGTCGCAACGAAACGACGTTTAACTATCTCGCGGGCGAAGAGATCACGCTGCGAACTGAAGCCGATCCGCCGCTGTTGAAGTACTTGTTGCGAAAACCGGGACAGCAACAGATTCCTGGAAACGTCACCGTTGGTGCTCCGACGTTTTCCATACGCGAGACGGATCAGCTCGGCAATTACGATGTTTTGTCAGCCGACCCACAATCAAAGTTCGCGACGGGCTTCAGTGTGAATGCCTCGGCCATCGAAAGCAATTTTCAACGGCTGACAGAAGATGACCTCACGCAAATGTTCGGCGAAAAACGCTTCGCCCTCGCTCGCGACATCGCCACACTCCAACGTCGAGTGACCGCCAGCCGACTCGGCGAAGAGGTTTACCCATTGCTTTTAATGTTTGCGATCATCGTCTTCTGTAGCGAGCACCTCGTCGCCAATTGGTTCTACGCAGACGAGGGCGAATCGTGATTCCCCCGCTCAATCGGATTTTCATATTCCTCGAAAGCACCTCGCATGAGTTCCGTATCGTCAGACAGTTCTGTTTCTCAAGTTCATCAATCGACGAGGCGATCGGAGCCGAATCGACTTGGTGGTGAAACGAGTCCGTACTTGCTTCAGCACGCCCTTAATCCCGTCGATTGGTTTCCGTGGGGCGAAGAAGCGTTGTCGTTGGCGAAGCAACTCAACAAGCCAATCTTCTTGTCGATCGGCTATAGCGCGTGTCATTGGTGTCACGTGATGGAGCACGAAAGCTTTGAAAACGCCGAAATCGCGAAGCTCATGAATGAGCATTTCGTCTGTATCAAAGTGGATCGCGAGGAGCGACCGGACCTCGACCAGATTTATATGACTGCCGTCCAAATCATGACCGGACGCGGCGGTTGGCCGATGTCAGTCTTTTTGACTCCTGACCTGCGACCGTTCTTTGGCGGCACGTACTGGCCGCCGTTCGCGCGCATGAATATGCCCGGCTTTCGCGATGTGCTCGCGGGAGTCAACGAGGCTTGGAAAAACCGCCGCGATGATGTGCTTCGAAGTGCAGGCGAATTGACCGACGAACTCGTGACATCCGCGTCGCGATTGTTACCTCGTTCGGGGATGACGCTGGAAACACTGCGTCATGGAAAGAATGAATTGCTGCGGATTGCGGATCGAAAAAATGGCGGCTTCGGAGGCGCTCCGAAGTTTCCGCACCCGATGGACCTGCGACTGCTCTTGCGCAGTTGGAAGCGGTTCGGTGACGCCGAGACGCTCGATGTCGTCCGGCTAACGCTCGACAAGATGGCGGCGGGCGGAATCTACGATCACCTCGGCGGCGGCTTTCATCGGTATTCGACTGACGGACATTGGTTGGCTCCGCACTTCGAGAAGATGCTTTACGACAACGCGCTACTGACGACCGCTTATCTCGAAGCGTTTCAAGCGACCGGCAACCCTGACTACGGCCGCGTCGTGCGCGAGACGCTCGATTACGTGCTGCATGAAATGACGCAACCGGATGGCGGCTTCTACAGCACTCAAGATGCCGACAGCGAAGGTGAAGAAGGGAAGTTCTTCGTCTGGTCCGAAGAGGAAGTGTTGAACCTGCTTGGCCCCGAGGATGGCCGGCTCTTTTGCTACGCCTACGACGTCACCCAACATGGCAATTGGGAAGAGAAGAACATCCTCAATCGCCCGAAGTCTCACGAACAGGCTGCGAGCGTGCTGCAGGTTTCAGCGGAAGAACTCGAAGCGGTCCTTACTCGTTGTCGAGCGAAGTTACTCCAAGCTCGCTCGCAACGAATCGCTCCGGGCCGTGATGACAAAGTGCTTGTCAGTTGGAACGGCTTGATGATTGCCGCGATGTCACAAGCAGCGTCGATCCTGGGCGAGCGACGTTATGCCGATGCGGCTCGCGCGGCGGCGGATTTCATTCTGGCGAATATGTTCGACGATCAAGGTCGCTTGTTGCACTCATTCAAAGATGGGCGAGCGCGCTTCAACGGATACCTCGACGACTACGCCTGTTTGATCGATGGTCTGGTTGAACTGTACCAAGCGACGTTCGACGCGAAGTACATCGAATCCGCGATCGACTTGGCTCAGCACATGTCGTCTCGATTCGAAGACCCCAAAGGTGGCGGCTTCTTTTACACGGCGATCGATCACGAAACGCTGGTGACGCGAGTCAAAGATACTCAAGACAACGCGACCCCGTCAGGAGGAGGCATGGCGGCGTATGCACTCGCTCGGCTGGCGACAATTTCGGGCAATGCCGCGTTGCTGGGTCGAGCCTACGCGACGCTCGAAGCCATGTCGGGCCAGCTTGTGAAATACCCAATGGCCAGCGCGCAAGCGTTGCTCGCGTTGGACTTCTTGCTTGGAACGACTCACGAATTCGTATTTGCGGGACCAAACGAAAACACATCGAGTTCGCCGAACAACGCTCCAACAGCAGTCGCAATTCGAGAACTGTTTCAAAAGTGCTGGCCCAACAAAGTCGTCCTCGTTCGACCATCAAACGTTGATGACTCCAATTTGCCAACCAGCGTGAAAACATTGCTTCAAGGCAAGTCGTCAGCAATGGGAGACCTGACGATCTACGTCTGCGAACGCGGAAGCTGCCATAGCCCAATCGTGGGTTTGACCGCATGGCAAAGTTGGCTAGAGGCCAAATCAAGTTAGTAACCGCAAAGCCGAAGTCAGCGACACATCAGCCGGAACGCGCTAGCGTCCGGTTCCGTCATTCTGGAAGAACCTGACGCCAGCGCGTTCCGGCTGATGCACGATACCAAAGGTGATTGCGTTCCCGATCCTTAATCTGCGAGGAGTCTGCCTCGCCGGTCCTCTGCCTTAGGCAGAGTACTGAGCGAGCTAAGTTCACCTCACGATGTCGCTTCCCTCACCGGCCGACTTGTCTGCTTTAGGCAGAGTGCTGAGCGAGCCAAGTTCGCCGCGAAGATCGAGAATTCCTTCGGCGGTTTCGAGCGGGACTTCTTCCAATTTTTCGAGCCAAGCTGCTTGATCCTCTTCGGAAGCCTCCGGCAATTTGGTAGCGATCAGCTTCTTGAGAAACTCACGACGAGCCGTTGAATCAGTATTAGTCGCTTTGGCAGGTTCATTACGGCGAGTCGGCTTGAGGTCGAACAAGTCCGCATCGTCGTCCGCGTTAATGTCAGTTGCCGATGTTTGCGAAACCGTTCCAGCATCCGCCTCGCGCGACGTCGTGTTGCCGAGCATCCAGCGATGCAGCGCAAAGTTCCCGCCCACAACCCCAACAATCAAACTTAGTGCGACAACGCCGTGAAAAACCACGTCTCGTCGATTCAGACCTTTCATGTTAGCCTCCTTGCAGACAACGATCTTGAAAGCTCGAGAGACGATCCTGTCAGTCGAGCGATTGTGCGAACTCTTCAGTGCGGCGGAACGGTAGCTGGGCATGCGAATGTGGACAATACCCGTTCCAGCATCCTGTTTGCCTCACTTCGCATCCGGCTTCATCGGTGGCACTAACCGTATGTAGTCAACGCCGACCATGAAGCCCGGAACGGCGTCAGGGTGTTTGCCGATGATCTCGAACGCGATCACATGGTTACCTTTGGCGAGTGCTCGTGGCTCAAACGTAATGACTCCTGTGGTGACGACGTCGGGAGTGTTGAAGCAGTCGATCTGGCCGCCGATCTTCTCACCGTCGATCGACAGTTGCACGACTCCATAATCGCGAGCCATTGTGAGCACGCACTCGATGGCGAAAGTCCCATCTGCGGCGACCGGGAGTTCTAGTTCCAAACGAGCCCCCGGCTTTGCTCCAGTCCACCAGAGATGGTTGTCGCCGCTCCATTTGTCAGCGGCAAAGCCACTCATTCCCTGGCTGGCCGCACCACCGGCAGTCACTTTCAGAATCTTCAGCGACTCCCCTTCGAGGGCATTCGGAACTTTGTGTGACTTCGCGTCGATCGGTGACTTCGGGCCTCGCAGTGCGACTTGAGTCGGGCTGCCGAGGTACGCGATCAAGTCACGAATTTCATCCGGTGCGAGTGTGTTGAGTTGTCCCTCCGGCATGATCGACAAGTCAGAGAGTTTGCGTTCTTCGATTTCACTTTTCGCCACAACAACCGTGTCGTTGATCGTGCGCAGCGTCACAGCGGAATCGGTCTCCTTCATCAGCAGTCCGGTCACAACTCGCCCGTTCTTCGTTTCAATGATTGTCGAACGATAGTCCTTGCCAACGATTGCGGACGGATCGAGCAGATTCTCTAGGATGTAATCGAGGTTCGCTCGATTCGATCCAGTGACGTCGGGACCGATCTTCTGCCCCTCGCCGAACAGCGTGTGGCACGATTGGCACGACTTCGAGAAAAGTCGCCGGCCGTTGCTGAGGTCAGCATTCTTCAACCGCGCGGGTGTGAGTGTCGCTTTGTGCTTCGCGATCAGTTCGACTTTATCCTTCGCCGTCGATCGGAACTCACCCCAAACAGACTTGATCCGCGTTTGCAATTTCTCGTCGTTGAATCGCAACAGCGCTTGCACGTTGTAGGCGTGCAAATCAGTGCGTGGGAGTTTTTCTTTTTCAATGGCGTCGAGCAGCGCCGCCGCATAACTCGGACGCGAACAGAGCGTGTTGATCGCGTCTCGTTTCTCACCCTCAGTCAGCTTGCCGTACTGAGCCAACACAACACTCGGCGTCTTCGCATCGTCAAAGCCAGAAAGTGCTCGCAACGCGGCCCCGCGCAGAGCCGCGTCACTGACAACTGTTTGAAACGACGCAACCGCGTCCTTGTCTCGGCCGCGCAACAAAATGTCCAACGCCTGCTGCCGCTTCTCAAGCGGGGCTTTGTCGTTGACGAGTAATTCGCGCATCTTCGGCAACACGCGCTGATCACCGAAGATCACGGCGATCTGATCCGCTTTGTCCCGAACCGTCGATTTCTCGCTTTTCGCGAGCACTTCATACGCCGACTTCCACGACTCCGGCGCGGCGATGTTCACTCGCCCTTCAAACGCCGCGAGGACTTCGTTGATCACAATCTGCTGTCCATCTGGGTGAGCTTTCGCCAGCATCTTGAAAACGCCGTCCAGCGATTTTTCGTCCGAGGCGGCTCGGCGAATGATGAAGTTCGCGACCTTCGGAATCTTCGACTTGTTCGCCAACTCCAACGCCCGCTCCGGGTCCGCCGCGACGAGCGGCTCGATCCCGTACCAATACATCAGCGGGAGGTTCTGATCGTCGGCGTCTTCGGCGCGTGACAGCAATCCTTCCGCAATCTTCCAACGCTGATCGACTGGCAGGCGCTGCAGGGCGCTCGCGATCGACAGCCGCACGAGCGAGGAATCGTCACGTTCCGCCGAGATTTGCAACCTCTCGCGAAAATCGTCACTCGCTTCGCGGTCTTCAAGTTCAAGTTGGATGCACCAACTTCGAAGAATGTCTGGCGCTGACCCTGTGCCGGTCAGACTTTCGTGATGCACTTGCGATACCAGTCGGTCAAGCTCCGCGTTGTGTAAAGCGCCTTGCACGACGTGCAATGTCCAGAGTTGCCTCAAGGCATCGCGAAGGTTTTTGGCTTTGTCACTGACTCCAAGTCCCTTGATTAACTCTTGAATGCTTGCAGTACCGAACTTGCCTTGCACCGCGCGTTCTTGAATCAATCGTCGTGACATGCGAACTTGCCACTCGTTCGAGTGAGTGTGCATTGCAACGAGTTCTGAATCGCTCAGCTTCGCGAGGTCCGTTACCTTCCCCTCGCTCCTCGCCGCTCGCCCCTCAGCCCCCACATACCGAACATTGTAGATCCGGCCGTTCGTGCGGTCCCAAATCTCTGAGTTCGTGCGGTGGCAGGCGTTTTTGTCGTACCAGTCGATGACGTAGACGCTGCCGTCGGGGCCGGTCTTCAGGTTGATGCCTCGGAACCAGCGGTCGTTGGCGATCAGCAAATCCTTGCCGTGCTTGCCGACATAGCCGGAGCCTTTGCGAACGAGCAGATCCTGATTCACTCGGTTGCCGTGGATGTTGCTCATGAAGAGCGTGTTGCGGTACTGCGGCGGAAAATTGTCGCCGAGATAAATCATCGCTCCCGCGTGAGCGTGCCCGCCGCCGGCCGCCAGCGTGTCGGTCGGAGCGTGCGGCTCGTGGCCCCACCAAGCGTGGTCGCGCAGGTTGCCGACATAATGCTGATGGTCGGCGATCGTCTTGATGTCCTCAAACGTGTACGGGTTGAAGTGCTGACCTCCCTGCCGCTGATACCTTGCCCCTTGAATGACGTGGTACAGATGCGGAATCACACACGCCGTGATGAAGGCGTGACCGTGCTCGTTGAAATCCACGCCCCACTGATTGCTGGCTCCGTTCGCGAAGATTTCAAACACATGCTTCGTCGGATGGTATCGCCACACAGACGCGTTCATCGGCGTGCGATCCTTGTCCTCAGTCCCCGGCTTGCCGACCTTCGAGTGCGTGAAGACTCCGTGGCAGCCGTAGAGCCAACCGTCCGGTCCCCAGATGAAGGCGTTGAGCGTCTCATGCGTGTCCTGCCAGCCGAAGCCGTCGAGGAGCACCGTCGCGCCGGCGGGGACGTCCTTTGGAAACTGAAGAGGGGGGGAGGGGGAGAGTGGGGGAGGGGGAGATGTTGCGT
>CAIJTL010001481.1 GCA_903823545.1 uncultured Planctomycetaceae bacterium | reverse complement strand
CGCCGGCAGTTTCTTCATCACGGATCGCGTCAATACGATTCACAACATGACCTTCGATGTTGCGACCGATATCGAGCCGACCGCAGACGGCGGTGTCGCGGTGAGCGGTTTTTCCGCAGAATCGGGAGGGGGTGGAGCCTCCGGATTGGTCATGCTCATCGACGCCAGCGGCAATCTGGTGGGAGCCACGACGGTGACCCAAGCACTCAACGCCGCTGATAGGCTCACTACAGTCGCCGATGGAGACGACCTTGTGGGCGGTAACGTCACGTTGACGTTCACGAGGAAGCAGCGCAGCGGGAACTTTTATTCCGAAACAGAACTTGGCTCAAAGACGTTTGCGAGCATCAACGGTGCGCTTTTTGGAACGGCTCTGGCCGGAGGACTGACGGGGCACACGACATTGGCACAATTGATTCGGACTTCCACAAATGCGACTGCCGCCATCGGACAGCAAGGAGTCAGCACTTTTGTTTACAGCAGCGACGCTGGGATCGTTGGTTTGCGTGCCAACGCACAAACCGAGTCGGGCGTCGGGATCGTGGAGACGCCAGCGGACGGAAACGGCGATCGTTTTTTTGGTGCTCTTAGCATGTCCAGCCCGTCCGGCTCCGGCACAGGCCATCCATCTGCTGTGGTTCGGAAGCTCAACACGTCGTTGAATACTGTCTGGGAAAGGTCGTTTGCGGGTGCTCCCGGAGCCATTCAAGCGACGTCGGACGGCGGTTTCGTCGTGGCCGCCGTCTCTTCAGATTTCAAAGTGCAACTTGTCCGCCTTGCCGCCAATGGGAGTTTGGTGTGGGTCAAACAATACGACGGCAACGGTTCCGAAGGGACCACTGGGTTCCAGGACGACATCGACTTGATTGCCACGTCGGACGGATTCGCATTCACGGTTCCGACGACCTCCTTTGGTTCGGAGAGGGGATCGCGCGATTTCTGGGTCGTGAAAACGAATGCTGATGGCGAGGTTCCGGTCATGACCGGAGTGATGACGAACATCACCGCCGGCTTCACACTCACCTCGATTGCCAGCGATTCGGTACCAGTCGAATTCGTTCCACTCGGAGCACCACTCTTCGATTCAGAACTCAATCCACCGCCTCCCCACCTTCTCAACTACAACTACATCGAGTACGGCAAGTTCTACATTGCGAAGTACGGGGACGCGATCAACGACATCACCGCGAACTCGCTTGGCGTCACCGCTCGCGAGCAGAGCACGCCCACTTACAACTCCGGAAGTTTTCAGTTCGCGACCGAGACTCACCAGACAACGGAAGACAACACCTTCAGCCAGTTTGTGGACGTCATCGTCAATCGCACTGGTGCGACGCACGGTTCCTATGGAGAGGCGAAAGTCAATTACTCGATCACATACAACGGCTCGGCATCGAGCGGCGATTTCAGCATCAACCCACTCAGCGGCGGTACGGATAATGGAACGACCTACCTGAGGTTCGCGGATGGAGTGACCAGCCAAACGGCGTTCCGCATCTACGCTCAAGGGGACAACGACTTCGATCCGAGCGAGTCCATCACGATCACTCTCTCCGACCCCGATCCGCTGAATGGCGCGGTGATCGGCACTCGTGCCAGCACCACCGTCGCGGCGATCAATACAAACCCCGCGCCGGGAACCGTACAGTTCAGCTCGGCGACGTACACGGTCAATGAGAACCAGCCGTCGGTCACGATCACAGTCAATCGCACAGACGCGACTGTCACCACGACGCGGGTCAATTACACGGTGATCAACGGGACGGCCACCGGTGGCGATCCGGAACTCGGCAGTTTTGACTTTCAGAAGATCGGCGATTCGCAGTCAGGGACGCTGACCTTCGACACTCTCAGCGGCGAGCCTGTGACTAGCCGAACCATCACTATTCCGATCCTCGACGACCCGGATGTCGAGGGGGACGAGACGTTCCAGATTGTGCTCAGCGATCCCACCAACGGCGGAATCCTGGGGACCATCACGACCGCCACCGTCACGATCAACGATATCCAGCCCACTCCGCAATCGATCGTGCCGAAGTTCAATGGCAAGATCGCGTTTGAGCGACTTCGCCAGGTCGACGACGACGTATTCGACCAAGACATCTTTGTGATGAAACCAAACGGTTCGTCGCTAACGAACTACACGAACACGGTCGGTATTCAAGAGTCATCTCCAGCCTGGTCTCCTAATGGCTCGAAGCTCGCCTACGCCGCAGCAGATTTCGATGGAGACGATGACAGCAGCGGAATCTACGTCGTGAATGCCGACGGAACCGGTCGTGTGCGGCTCACGCAGTCGCAGTCGGACGTTCTGCCAACTTGGTCGCCTGATGGAACTCGCATTGCCTTTCTCAGAAACGGAGTTGGTCCGATGGTGATGAACAGCGATGGCAGCCAAGTTGAGGCATTCGTGGGGGGTGGCTTCGAGATGAAGTGGT
>CAIJTL010001480.1 GCA_903823545.1 uncultured Planctomycetaceae bacterium | reverse complement strand
GACCACAAACTCTCGCTGCGAAAGCGTCAAACGCGGCAACCACGATAGAGCGACTCAGGCAACAATGACATCACGGAATTGATCTCTCCACGTATTGCTTGCAGTCCGTGTCCAATGTGCCCACGACCAAACCACAGGCATGTCACGCATACAAAGCCGCGATCGGTTGGCCGCTGCTGATTGGATAAGGTCGATTCGAGCTATCGTAAAAGTGACCGGCAGGGTTGATTCCGAGGGCGTGGAAGATCGTGGCAGTGACATCCCACGGTGCATACTTAGTGCTAATCGGGTAGGCCGCTTGCCGATCGGTGGCTCCGATGGTTGCTCCAGCGTGGACACCGGCCCCTGCGAAGACGATTGAGTAGGCTGCCGCCCAATGCTTTCGACCGGGAGTTGCACCGGCAAACCGAGATTCCAATGCGACGAGTGGCGCTCGGCCGAATTCCCCCATGCAAACCACAAGCGTGCTTTCTAATAGTCCACGTTGATCGAGGTCTTCCAGCAATGCGGAGAAGCTTTGGTCAAACCGGGGCAACAGCGATCGTCCCATGACTTCGAAAATGTCGTTGTGCGTATCCCAGCCAAACTGTTCTTGGTCGTCGGGATATCGATCTTGGCCTCGGTTTGAATGATTCCACATCACCGTGACCAAAGGGACTTCTGCTTCGATCAACCGTCGCGCGAGTAAGCAGGCTTGTCCGGGCCGATGTCGCCCGTAGCGATCGCGCAGCGAAGCAGGTTCAGCGTCGATGTCGAGTGCTCGCCGAGCGGCAGGACGATCGAGCATTCCGTAAGCCTGCTGATACAACGTCTGCATGTCGATCGCTGGCTGGGTCGCTCGTGCTTGAATGCGATCGAGTTCACTTAACAAAGCTCGGCGACGCGCGTGCCTTTGTGGATCGAGTTCATCAAGCCGTTCCAGTCCGGGGACTGCGGGTTCATCTGTCGTGACATCGCCGATGATGAGCGAATCGAATCGACGTCCCAACAAGCCTGCATATTGTCCTGGCCCCGGCTCCCATGGGACTAACGCCGGGCCGTTGATGAGAACCGAAGTTCGTAGAAACTTTGATGTCGGTCGCAGTTGCTCGAGCACGGAACCGTAAAAAGGATGATCTGTTTCTCGCGGCGGAGGATTCGAGGAGAGCCGTTGGTGATACTGCCCTGTCAGCGACAAATAGAGTGCCGAGCCGTGGTCGAGATCTTCGTGTGACATCGACTTCACAATGGCATACTTGTGCGCGAGCTTCGCGAGCCTCGGCATATGCTCACAAAGAAACGTTCCGGGGACGGAGGATTCAATGGCTCCAAATTGACCTCGAATTTCGATCGGTGCATCGGGGCGCGGATCCCAAGTTTCCAATTGGCTTTGGCCGCCGCTAGCAATGACAACGAGGACCGACTTTGCCCGCCCATACCCTGATCGGGCACTCGTCGTCGGTGCTGGCGCTGTTGCTGAGTCACTCGCTCGGACAGCCCGTTGTCGCAAGACCTCGCCCAAAAAGGCAAGGCCCGCACCGCTGGTCATTCCGAGCACTTCACGCCGACGCATTCGCAACCACTCCGCCTGTCAAATGAAGCCGATGGCCCAAAACATCTGGACCGTCGGCGAGTCACACCATAAACGGAACTTGGTTGGCGTCAACTGGAGCGGCAACGTTCTGGATCGCTTAGAAATCCATTTGGGCTCGTAAACCGTAGATGTCGGTGTGGCTGTGACCTGTCGCACCGTCGAGGAAAGCGCGGATGTAGTTGAATTGAATCTTGCTATAAGAGTTCAGATACCAGTTCGCTCCGAGCGTCATGTCTTGGAGGCGTCCGCCTTGGATGTCGCGAGAGTCGAGGTTGAGGCTGCTGTAACGCGCGACCAACTCCCATGCGCCCCAGCCAGTGCCGCATTCGTCGTGCTTGCCGAGGTTTCGGAGCACCTTGATGCGGTCGATGGCACCGGCTTCTCGCAAGTACGGTCGGTTTTCCCCGGTCAGAAAGTACCCTGCAGTCACGTAAAGCCCCGGAAACCTGACCGTGCCCCCTTTCGTGCGAGAGACTTGGTTGTACATGAATTCGGACTGCACCGAGAAAGGACCTTCGACAAAGAGAAGTTCCGCTCCGAGCAAGTTGTAGTGGTTCACACCGAACGCCTTCGTATCCACAAAGAACGGAACTCCGTTGAAGTTTCCGGGAAGCGCGATACCTGCGGTTCCTGTCGTGCCGTTGGCTTGAGCGCCAATGAAGTATTCTGGAATCGTCCGGAATTGTGCGGACTGGTTACCCGGCGCGACGTAGTTGTAACCCGCCCCCAAGTGCAGATAGCGACTGCCACCACATTCTTCGTCGTACCAAGGCAAGCCAGTGATTCGGCCGACCGCTCCGTAACCGCCATTATCAGCGATCGAACCACCGTATTGATCTTGGCCAGCTCGATATACCGACGCGGCCCAAGTCATTCGCTCATTCTCGGCCCAGTCATAGAAGCCTAATGCGATATGGCGAAACGGCGCAAAAGACTGAAACAACACTGATCGCTCTGCGAAGGTCGTGTAGCGAAAGCTCGAAACGACCTCCAAAGAGAACGGTTGCTTCCACTGACCGACGCGAACATTTCCCAAGACAGGAACCTTCGTCATTTCAAACCACAGGTCCGTAAACGTTGGTCGGCCTTGGAATGCAAAGTCCATTTGCAAGAAGTAGTTCATGTTTTCGGCGATCGCACCATTCGCCGACAAACGCGCTCGGCGAAAGTCTGCTCCGTCCTGAATGTCACCAACCGCTTTGTGACTCGCTGCATTCTGGCCGAACCAACCAGCGTCGGCTTGGAACACGCCATGCACTTCCACCGAAGGGAGCTTTGGTGTGGAAATCTTCGTTTGCAATTCATCGAACTTATGCGTCATCGCTTGAAAACGCTGCTCAAAGACAGATGAAGTCTCTTCAGGAACAGCACCACTGGCCGGGGCCACGAAGACATTCTCAGGAGTCGTCAACCGCTGCTTCAGCGCTTGAATCTCGGCTTCAGCTTGAGCCAGCCGGTCAGCCGTGTTTGATACATCGTCGCTGAGTTGCTGATCAAAGTTCGCATCACCTGCTGGCGACTTTGAACTCGGCTGTGCGAGTTTATTTTGTAACCGGTCGGGAACTGCTTGACTGAAAGCATTGGTTGATGACATCACAAGCAATGGGAACAAAAAGCTGACGGCCAAGAGTGCTTGCCGGAGCTGATTCGCAAGCTCGTTATTAAAACGAGAATTCAATCTGAGTGCGGGCAGACGCGGCAACCAGAGCATGACTGGTCTCCTGACGTGAGGGGCGGGCGGAGGGACGGGCGCGACAACCGAGGTGGAAGTAGAGATCG
>CAIJTL010001479.1 GCA_903823545.1 uncultured Planctomycetaceae bacterium | reverse complement strand
GGCCTCGCTGGCGATTCGGGTAACGATCGAGCTGGCCGCTTACTCGATGAGCAGGCCATAAATAATCCCCGCCAGCACCTTGCCGCAGGTGGTCCAGCTTTCCCCGACAAGATCAGGGCAATTAGCCTTCAAGGCTGGCGAGTGAGGCAAGATTGGTTGCCCAATCCTTGAATGGTGATTGTTTCGTCTGATCCGCGCCGATGCTTCAGAAAGTAACTACATCGAATTTGTTTTGATGTGGGAGTGAAGTTCAACTTCATCGGCGCAAGGATGGGCCGTGATACGAGGACTGTACAGCGCGGCGAACGGCATGCTCGCGACGTCACATCAACAGGACGTCGCCGCGCAGAATCTTGCGCATTCTAATAAGCCGGGGTATCGCCGAGAGATGGTCCGGTTTGAAACGACTGGCGGACTCGATGAGTTTGTTGGGCCGTCGGTCAGCGTTCATTCGGATCAAACACCTGGTGGCTTCGAGCCAACTGGCAATCCGTTAGATGTCGCGATCAGTGGCTCTGGCATGTTTGTGTTGGATGGGCCGAGCGGGCCGATGTACTCGCGATGTGGGGTCTTTCAACTCAATGGCGAAGGGCAATTGGTCACTCCTGAAGGATTTCCCGTCCAGGGAATCGCAGGGCCGATCACCTTGCCAGCTGGTTCCAAGTCGATCGAGATCGGAAGCGAAGGAGCCGTTGTCGCGGATGGCGTGGATGTCGATCAATTGCGGATCGTCGAGTTCCCGGATCAAACGCAACTCCAGCGAGTGAGCACGAGCAGCTTCTCCGCTCCAAGTGGGATTGAGCCAACCCAAATGGAACAACCGCAGATCCGACAAGGAGTGCGGGAGATGTCCAACACAAGTGCGGTTCAAGAGATGGTCCAGATGACGACCGGGCTGCGGCAGTTTGAAGCGACTCAGCGAGCGCTGCGTTCCATCGCTGATGCGATCGGTCTCACCACCAGACCTACAGGAAGGTAGCGGCCATGATTAAAGCGCTTTACACCAGTGCGTCAGGAATGCTGGCTCAGCAGACGGTCGTTGACACGACGGCGAACAATCTCGCCAACGTCGACACGACCGGCTTTAAGCGAAGCCAAGTTGAATTCCAAGACTTGCTATATCAGACCGTCCGCAATCCCGGCACGCAGGGAGCCAACGGCTTCGAAGTTCCCACGGGCATTCAGATCGGTAGCGGTGTCCGCACATCGGGGATCACGAAAATCTTTTCGGAGGGAACTCCCGAAAACACGAGCAACACATTTGATATCGCCATCGACGGTCAAGGTTTTTTCCAAGTGCAAGTCCCTGGTGGTGAGAACCGTTACACGCGAGATGGCTCATTCCGCACAAACTCGACCGGGCAATTGGTGACCGCCGACGGCTTCATCTTACAACCTCCCATCACGATTCCCGCCGACGCGCTTTCGATCACGATTGGCACAGACGGCACGATATCGGTCACGCAACCAAACTCACCGTCAGCCACGACGGTCGGCAACATTCAAACCGCACGCTTCTCAAATCCCGGCGGCTTAAGGGCTGAAGGACGCAACCTCTTCAGTGAAACGACTGCTTCGGGGACAGCACTGCCAGGGACTCCGGGGGAAAACGGACTTGGGATGCTGCAGCAGGGATTTCTCGAACGGTCGAACGTTCAAGTTGTTACTGAAATGATTCGGCTCATCACCGCGCAACGAGCGTTTGAGGCGAGTCAGCGAGCGGTTCTCACCAGCGACCAAATGTTGCAAGCGTCAAACGGCATGGTGAGGTAACACGATGATGACTTACATCGCTCCCCAAAATAGAGATCGAATGGCTCAGGCGAGTAGGCACTCATTAAGGCCGACGTTATTGAGAGTCTACGCAACGATACTGGCTTTGATGGTCATTGTTGTCACGCCAATCGCCGCGTGTTGGGCCGCGGCGCCCGATACTGCATCTGATTCATCGGGTCGCGTCGTGGTCATATTGCGAGAGTCGGCACGGATCAATTCGGGGGTCGTGCGAGTGATTGACGTCGCTGAACTTCGTGGTGGTTCCGAATCGCTAAGGGATCAAGTCGCGTCACTCGATTTGCAAGACGCTCCAGCGAAAGGGAAGTCAGCCGAAGTCACCGCACGACAGATTGAATTCCGTCTGCGAGTTGCAGGGATCGAACCGCGATTGGTTTCGATTCGCGGTGCGACGGTAGAAATTACGGCATCAAACAAAGCATCAACCTCGCGATCAAAGTCTCGCGATGACGAGGCATCCACCGACGCCAAGATTTTGCTCGCGTCGTATGCAAAGTTGCGAGCAAGTGAAAACGACGTTGAAGATCAAGCTTTTCGCAACAAAGTTTCAACGAGCCGTGCCGTTGATCGTGATGCAGATCGATCAGAGATCGAACAAATTGTCATCAACGCGGCTCAAAAATGCCTCGCAAAACAATTGCCGTGGCCGGAAGAAAACATCGTCATTCAACTGGCTCAACCTCTTCCTCGCGAGTTGAGTGATAGAGCCTTTTCGGATACGGCGATCTGTACTGCTGAAATGCGAAGTCCAGGGACACCGATCGGCCGAGTGACCTTACGCGTTGTGTTGAGGGAAGCCGGAAAGCGAACCGTTGACGCCCCGATTCAATTGGATGTGCGGCACTATGAAAATGTTGTTGTTACGAAAACAGCTTTCGACAAAGGGCATCAATTCTCGGCGAATGACTTCGAGCTGAGCTGGCGCGATG
>CAIJTL010001478.1 GCA_903823545.1 uncultured Planctomycetaceae bacterium | reverse complement strand
CCCGCTTCGAGCCCGATGCTCTGTTTGACTCCGTCACGCAGAAACGTCTCGACGACTTCGCGCCGAGGATTGACCTTCATTGGAAAAACGGGGAAGTGCCCGCCACTGAATTCGTATTCCTTTGCGGCTGCTTCATACGCCAGACAAAGTCGATTGAGCTGTGATTCCAATATCTGCGGAAACCGCAGCAAGAATGGCGACGAAAGCTTCCGTTGCTCGACCAAATCTTGCACGATCTCAAAAACATCGGCCTCCTTTGCGTCACCTTTGGCGGGGCGAACAATCAGATGTCCTTGGCGATTGATGCCGAAGTAACCTGCTCCCCAGTTTTCGATACCGTACGTCTGAGCGACCTCTTCGATCGTCGTCGATTTCATAATGGTTCCTTCCAGATGCGAATTCTTCAGCCTCGCATCGAATCGTGACGTGAACCGGTCACATCATCCAGCCAAACTCAACACTGTGTTTTGGTTTTAGAAATTGGGCCACAACAACTTCCCGGCGTTGTTGCTCAATATGAACTGTCTCAGCAAATCTCTGCGCTCTTCATTCCTCTGCGGTGATTGCTTTTTTGCACCGCAGAGGAACGAAGAGCGCAGAGGTTCGTCTCAATCACATAATCACAGAATGGGAAGTTATTGTGGTCGCATCCTTTAGCGACCAACTCTTCTTAAACTCTTTCCATGAGATCGCGTCGAACGGTCCAATGGTCAAGTTGCGCAGCGATCGCGAACAGTCAGTAAATAGAAAGTCGTCCCCATGTGGTCTTGCCGAAGGTTGTGCTCAGCGCTCGCCGTTTTGATATCCGTCTTCATGACGATGAATCATCGACACGCTCAATCAGCCGATCCGTCGCCGCCGAACATCATCGTGTTCTTGGCGGACGATTTGGGGCGCGCCGATTACTCGGCATTTGGGACGAACGACATTCGGACGCCCAGCATTGATCGGCTTTGTCGCGAAGGGATGACGTTCAACAATTTCTATGCGAGTTCCTGTGTCTGTTCGCCCACACGAGCGGCGCTGCTCACCGGTTACTATCCCGATCGAGTTGGTGTGCCGGGGGTCATTCGCCACACGCCCGATAACTCCTGGGGATACCTATCGCCAAAAGCGACACTTCTGCCGCAAGTGCTCAAAACTGTTGGCTATCACTCAGCAATCGTCGGCAAATGGCATCTCGGCCTCACGTCACCGAACACACCGAATGAACGTGGCTTCGATTTCTTTCACGGATTTCTCGGCGACATGATGGACGACTACCTCACGCACCGGCGAGGCGGTCAAAACTTCATGCGTCGCAACCAAGTGGTCATTGATCCGCCGGGTCACGCGACGGATCTCTTCACCGATTGGGCCTGCGAGTACCTCGCCGAACGGAGTGCGTCACCAAGCAAACCGTTCTTCCTCTATCTCGCCTACAACGCGCCGCACGATCCGATCCAGCCGCCACCGGAATGGCTCGCGAAGGTCCGTCAACGTGAACCGAACATGGCTGATCATCGAGCGAAGCTCGTGGCACTTATCGAGCACATGGATGCGGGCATTGGACGAGTGCTCAATACGCTCGACCAACGAAAGCTGGCGGACAACACTCTCGTGTTCTTCACGTCAGACAATGGTGGCGTTCTCAATCTCGGTGCAAAGAACGGCCCGTGGCGGAGTGAAAAACAACACATGTATGAAGGGGGCCTTCGAGTACCCGCTATCGCTCGCTGGCCAAACCACATCCCCGCCGGTCAGCAGGCCGATCATGTTGCCGTCACCATGGACCTGTTCGCGACAGCCTGCGAAGCCGCTGGCGTCAAAGCCTCGACCGACATCGACGGAGTCAGTTTTCTTCCGACGTTACTCGGTCAGCCTCAAGCGACACCACAACGCGATCTCTACTTCGTCCGCCGCGAAGGAGGCCCCGCCTACGGAGGCAAGACCATCGAAGCCCTTATTCGAGGCGACTGGAAACTCCTCCAAGACAGTCCCTTCGCTCCGCTCGAACTTTACAACCTGAAGGCCGATCCCAAAGAAACCACGAACCTCTCCGCCCACGAAAAGAAAATCTTCAACGACCTCTCGGCCGCACTCCGCCACCACATCCAACGCGGCGGAGAAACACCGTGGCAAGCTCCTTAAGACTTTTTTTGATTTCGCAGTACGACGATTACCACACAATGACTTCAACCACGCTTCCCGCTTCATAGGCTTGATCGCCAGCCGGGAACAACGCCATTGAGTTTGCGGCGACGGTAGCTCGGAGGTCGCTGGAGCCAACCCAGGAGACGGCGGTGACAGTGGGGCCGGACTCGTGCCATTCGATGTGGGCAGGATGGTACGTGGGGCGGTCACCTTTTGATGTGTGGGCTTGAGTGAGGCGTGCCTTGATCGAAGTTGGCTCGGAGGCGGCGTAGCCCATGAGGCGACGCAGGGCGGGGCGGACGAAGAGCTCGAAGCAGACCATGCTGCTGACGGGATTCCCGGGGAGGCCGAAGACGAGTGTCCGCTTTGTCGGCGAGTTTGTAGTGGGCGGTTTGTCGAGCACTCCAAACCAGGCTGGCTTTCCTGGCTTCACGTTGACCTTGTGGAAGACTTGTCGCACACCAGCAGCGGCTAATTCGGAGGGGACGAGGTCTTTCTCACCCATTGAGACTCCGCCGGAGAGGACAAGCACGTCCGCCAGTAAGCCCGCCTCGATCCGCTCTCGCAAGTGAGTCCGTTCATCGCGAGCGATTCCGAGCGGAATTGGATCGGCATCCGCTCGGCGGATTTGGGCACACAGCATCAATTCATTTGAATTCCGAATCTGCCCCGGTCCTGGCGTTTGATCAATCGGAACCAACTCATCGCCAGTGGCTAACGCGGCGACGCGCGGACGCCGTCGGGTGAGGACTTTTGCGTGGCCCAACTCAGCGAGCGCGCCAAGTTCTTGCGGTCGCAGTTCTGACCCGCTGGGGACCACCAACTCACCACACTTCAATGCAGCACCTCGTCGAATAATGTTTGTTCCGGAACGCCACGTGGCGACATTGTTCGGAAAGGTGACGAGCGTCTTGCCCGTCGCGTCAGTTCGTTGCGACGTGTGTTCGATCGGAACAACCGCATCCGCTCCGATCGGCAATTGAGCGCCAGTCATGATTTGAATGCAGGCCGCTTGATCGAGCTGTCGCGTCGGGACTTGTCCGGCCGAAACAATTTCTAAAACGGGCAACTCCGCTTGAAACGAATTCAGTCGAAT
>CAIJTL010001477.1 GCA_903823545.1 uncultured Planctomycetaceae bacterium | reverse complement strand
GCCTTGCGAACTTTGTTGCTGTTCGGGTCGGAGATGAACGGGTTCTCGCCGAGGATGTACATGCCGCGGACACGATGATCGAGGGCCGCCTTCATGATCTCGACGACGGTCAGCCCCGGCTTCGGGTCGAGCGATCGGCCCCACGCTGTTTCAAACTTCGTGCGGTTCGCGGCGTCGGCGACTGGTTGATAATCGGGATAAACCATCGGGATCAGCCCGGCGTCGCTCGCCCCTTGCACGTTGTTCTGACCACGCAGCGGATGCAAGCCGGAACCCGGCTTGCCAACGTTGCCGGTCATCAGCGCGAGCGCGATCAAACAGCGAGCGTTGTCGGTGCCGGTCGTGTGTTGCGAGATGCCCATGCCCCAGAAGATGAGCATCGAACCGCCGCCTCCGGGCGGGGTCGCCAGGCCAATCGTGTTTGCGATGTTGCGAATTTCCGCCGCTGAAACGCCGCAGATGTCGCTCGCTTGTTCGGGCGAGTATTCGGCAACGAGTTCGCGCAGAGCCTCAAAGCCCTCGGTGTGTTTGGCGATGTATCGCTCGTCGAAGTGCCCCGCTTCGATGAGGCAGTGCATTACGCCGTTGTAAAACGCGACGTCGGTCCCCGGCCGGATCTGAGCGAAGTGAGTCGCGAAGTCCGCAAGGTCATTCCGCCGCACATCGACGATGATCAGCTTCGTACCGTGCTTCGTCGCATCTTTGATGAACGTCGCCGCGACCGGATGATTAGCCGTCGTGTTGCTGCCGGTGACGAGCGTGACCGTTGATCGCGCGACGTCAGCAAAGACGTTCGTCACCGCTCCCGAACCGATTCCTTCCATCAGCGCGGCAACCGACGACGCATGACACAGCCGCGTGCAATGATCGACGTTGTTCGTGCCGAAGCCGCAGCGGATCAGCTTTTGAAAAAGATAGGCCTCTTCGTTCGAGCACTTCGCCGAACCGAATCCCGCGAGCGCACTACCGCCGTGTTCATCGCGAATCGCCGACAGCTTCGAGCCGACAAGATCGAGCGCTTCTTCCCAAGTCGCTTCGCGAAACGCGGGGAGCACTTCGGCATAATCGACAATCCCGCCCGCCCGCTTGCTGACCGACGCCTGAACTTCACCGGAGAGCGGCCCCTTCGGATAACACTCCGCTCGTCGAATGAGCGGCTTCGTCAATCGCTGCGGATGACTCGTGTAATCCCAGCCGTATCGACCCTTCACGCAGAGCCGTCCGTGATTAACCGGACTCTCGCGTCCCTCGGCCATGACGATCCGATTCTCTTTGGCCAGAAACGTCACCGCACAACCGACACCGCAATACGGACAAACGCTATTGACCGCTTTGAGATCATCGCTCGGCAGAATCGGCAGCGTGATCCGCTTCTGCGTCAACGCTCCAGTCGGACACGACGCGACGCACTCGCCGCACGACACGCAGGTGCTTTCCCCCATGGGGTTGTTGAGGTCAAACGCAATCTGCGTCAAAAAACCTTTGCCGCTGCGACCGATGACGTTGTTCGATTGCAGCGTGTCACACGCTCGAACACAGCGGTCGCACAAAATGCAGGCCGAGTGATCGACGGCAATGACTGGAGACGAATCATCGAGGGGCGAGGGGCGAGGGGCGAAAGTTTGTGACGTTTCCTCCGACACTAACCCGAAGCGT
>CAIJTL010001476.1 GCA_903823545.1 uncultured Planctomycetaceae bacterium | reverse complement strand
GCACAAGCAAGCAAAACAACTTCTCGCCTATTGTGGTTGGCACATGCAACCAAGTCACAAGGAAAGTTGATTCTTGATGCAGGCGCAGTTACTGCAATTTTAGAGCGCGGAGTTTCTTTGCTACCTGCCGGAGTAACTGCAGTTGAAGGCGATTTCATTGCAGGTGATGCGGTCGAACTTGTTGGCCCAAATGTCACCGTTCTGAGCGTTGAACGACTCGGTGTTGCCGACCACCACAAACCCGCCATCGGTCGTTTGAGCGATTCCGACCGGGTCATCGTGCCCGGCACCGCCGAGCGCCATCGCCCACGTCGATGATGTCAAAACACAACGCTCCTCAAATCGCTCCACCGCCATTCCTGGACGGCCGCCAACAGAACGACGAGGCCGCTTTCCCCAACCTGACACCAACCATCGCAGCTTCTTCATGGCCTGATTACTCCCCCGTAAGATGTTAAGCACTTCGACTATTCAACAAGGCGAGAGCGACGGTCAGGAGCCGCCACAAATTTCTGATCTCCTGAGAAAATTCGGGTTCGACGCGCTGATCGCTGGGGAGCTAGATTCCTTGATGCCTGAAAGCGGTCGATGTTGTCGATGTGGCGTCGATGTTTCAGCAGCGTTTCGGCTGAGGCGAAGTCTCGCGAGTGTCTGGTTCGTGGTTTCTCGAAGTGGGTCGAGGGAATGAGCATGGCTCAAGTTGTATTGGACATGGCGGTACTTCAGCAGTGTCTGACGCGGTTTGCCGCAGGGGATGATGCGGCGTTGAACGATTTGTTGAAGCAGACGTCCGCCCGACTGGAGCAACTCACGCGAACCATGTTTCGGGACTTCTCGCGAGTCCATCGTTGGGAGGAAACAGCGGACGTTCTGCAAAGTGCTTCGATCCGTCTGTATCGAGCCTTGCTGGTGACTCGCCCCACCGATGTCCGAGGGTTCTTTGCCCTTGCGGCAACGCAAATCCGCCGTGAACTGACTGACTTGGCCCGTCGTTATTTCGGCCCGGAAGGCTTAGGAACGAATTACGAGACGAGCGATCTTTGGCCGACCGGTGCGGCCTCCTCCAGCGCATTCGACGTGGCTGCTTCATCCGGAAGCTTCGATCCCAAACGCTTGGCGAATTGGACCGACTTCCACATCGGAGCTGAGCAACTCCCTACCGAAGAGCGTGAAGTATTCGACCTGATTTACTACCAGGGACTGTCGCAAGCAGAAACGTCCAGAATCCTGGGGATCTCTGAGCGAACGATTCAGCGTCTTTGGCAAAAGACTCGGCTTGCGATGCACGACACGTTTGACGTTCACTTGCCGGATTAGAAGCTGTTTCAACGCGGGGCTACTAACCCGACGTCAGAGTGTGGGGGTCGGACAATCACGCGTGGAATTGCCCTCGCTCACGCATTTTGAAGTTGCGCAGTTTTGTCGCGAAGCGACGTCAGCAGATCTCTGCGGGCGTCAGCCCGCAGAGAAGTGTTGAAACCTGTCGGAGAGCCGCGAAGCGGCGGCAGCAAATTGTTGTCTCGCAGATTGCTGTCGCCGCTTCACGGCGATTAGCACGATTTCCAACAAATCCTTGGGTTTACGCCCAAGTCTATCTGCTGACGTCGCTTCGCGACTTTCGAAACGCGCAACTTCAAAACTCACGTTTCGGGTTAGTTCTGAAACGGCTGTCAGCGTTCCTCGCAATTGTGACGTGGAACTCTCCAATGCTCCGCTGCGAAGGCATGCGATCTTGCCGAATGTGGCAGCGGAATGAAATCTTTTTTGAATTCGATACGATGTTGCCAACCACGTGAGAGTTACCGATGGCTTTGTCGATCGATCAATTCATCAATGAGATTTCTTCGAGCGGGATGATCCCCGCGGCGGAACTTTTCTCATGGATGTCGTCCATCGCAGACGCTGACCGCCCGAAAACTAGCGAAGAGCTGGCTCGCCAGTTGGTGAAGCAGAAGAAGCTCACGAAGTTCCAAGCCGAGCAAATCTACGCAGGCCAGGGGAAGTCGCTGACTCTGGGGAACTATCTCATCCTCGACAAGCTCGGCCAGGGGGGCATGGGTGTTGTGCTCAAGGCGATGCACCGGCGGATGGAGCGGATCGTGGCGCTCAAGGTGATGTCGCAAACGGGGATGAAATCGCCCGATGCTGTTCAGCGTTTTCACCGAGAAGTCAAAGCGGCCGCGAAGCTCGTTCATCCCAACATCGTCGTGGCTCACGATGCGGACGAGGCGAATGGAACTCACTTCTTAGTGATGGAATACATCGAAGGGACAGACCTGTCGGCGTTTGTCAAAAAGCATGGCCCGATGACGACCGAGCAGGCCGTTGCTTGCATCGTTCAGGCGGCTCGCGGATTGCAATTCGCTCACGAGAATGGTGTCATTCATCGCGACATCAAGCCGTCGAATTTGCTGCTCGCTCGTCGTGACCGCATTCATGCGGTCGGAACCGATGAATCGGGTTACTACGAGCGCGACGTCATCAAAATTCTCGACATGGGTTTGGCTCGAATTGAAGGAGCAGAATCAGCTCAAGGGGAGCTCACAACAACCGGGGCCGTGTTGGGAACTGTGGACTATATGGCTCCCGAACAGGCCCTGAGCGCGAAGTCTGCCGACGCTCGGAGCGACATCTACAGCTTGGGAATTACGTTGTGGTATCTGCTGACGGGCAGAGTCGCCTACGAGGGTGACTCGCTCATGGCCAAGTTGTTGGCTCATCGCGATGCGCCGGTCCCGTCGCTTTCAGACGTAGCCACGTTCGCCAGAACGTGGG
>CAIJTL010001475.1 GCA_903823545.1 uncultured Planctomycetaceae bacterium | reverse complement strand
GCTAGCGCGTTCCGGCTGATTGTCGTATCCATCAAGATGAGTGCCGATGAGCTTGCGCCACTTTGGACACTTCGAGGATCGGCAGAAACCGCCGCTTCACCGAAGATCCAGATTTGGCCGAGCAAGAATCGCCGGAAGTCGAGTTCTGTTTTGCCGGTCGTAGCGATTGCCGCACGCCACCACCGACCAAAAGACAACACCCGCGAGCGACGCCAATGTCAGCTTCACTCGCGGGCGTTTCAGGTTTGCATCGGGATCATGGGAATCGATTACGGCACGATGACCGGCTCATCGTTTCCCTCTTGTGGCTGTTGTTGCTGAGGTTGCTGTTGCGGATTCTGTTTCTGCTGAGGCGGCTTCGTAGTCTTGAAGATCTTGGCTAGGCGTTTTTGTAGTTCGGCGGAGTTCACTTGGCGATTGTTGATTTGCACGACCTGCACTGTATTCGTCGGACGGGCGGCTTTCTCGAGTCGTTCAATGAGTTCGGCAACGTTTTCCAACATCCCTTCAGGGGCTGAGATGATGATCGTGTTGGAAACCTCATCAACGCCGAGCGAGAGCAATCCTTTGAACTTAACCGGTGTTTCTTGAGTCTTGCCCCCCTTATCGTCACCACCACCGCCTCCGTAGACGAACGTGTAATTCTTCTCGGGAGGCTTCTGACCGTCTTTCCCCTTTTGGTTTTGATACGCCTTGTCATTCGACGAAAGAAGATCGCGATAGACGTCCTTGATCGCTTCGGCCACGACCGGGGCTTTCGCATACTTTAGGGTGAACGTCTCGGTCTTACGGACTTGCTTGCCGTCGGTCGTCGGAGGGCGATCATAGATGTCGATCAACTCTTGAATCGTCTTGAGCTGCTGAGCGTCTGCCCCTTGAACGATGATCGTGCCGCTGTCGGAATCGGAGATGAACTTCAACGGCTTACGTTTCGAGAGGCGACGAGTCGTATCTTTCTCTTCGTTGCCTCCCATGCGAAATCCAAAGTACGGATTGTAATTGTTTCCTGTCTTCTTCTTTTCTTCCTCAAAGAAGTCTTTCAGGCTCAGTTCGACTGAATAAGCCCAGGTCGTTGGGTACTTCAGATAGAAAATCTTGTAGTCGCGTTTGGGCGGCGCCGCTTCGTGAAGCAATTCTTCCAGTTGATCGAGCGCGGCAGTGTCATCGGATTCGAGCATTAATCGGCCATCTGGACCACGACGAATGCGAACCGGAGCAGGCGATGTTGGTTGTTGTTGTGAACGACGGCTTTCTGGTGCGGTGAAAGATCGTTCGACTTTCGGATCTCGTTTCGTGGATTTCTCTTCTTGCTGGTCTTCATTCGTTGCTGATTTGTTTTTGCTTTGTTGATTGGTCTCTGACTGGGTGATTTCATCAGCGACCGAACTTGTTTGTTCTGACACAAATGAAATTAGGCTTGGTTGCTTCTGCGGAGCGGCATCGGCTTTTAAGTCTTTGGCTGACGGAGCAGGTTTCTTTTTCGGCGAACTCGTTTTCTTTGTCGCGTCACCTTTGGGTGTTTCCGATGCGGCCTTTGGCGTCTCCTTCTTCAAGCTTTTCTTCTTCGGTGCGGCTTCTTGCTCATCGGCATCGACCGGCTTTTCTGTCGGGCTTGCAGGCTCTATGCCGTCGATGATCAGCTCATTGGGGGCGATCCCCGGCCAGATGCGACGGATGCGTTCAAGCAATTGCTCGGCATCTTCGGGATCGAGGTTTTCGATATATCGCTGCGTGTTTCGATTGCCGCCTGCAGGTGGAATTTCGCCAAGCTTCATCAGCAGATTTTCAATCTCGCGAACCTCAAAGTCGTTCGCAAACAACAACAGTCGATTGTTTTCAACATCCGCATCCACTTTGAACTTGTCGCCGCCGTCATCCTTTGAAGAGTTGCGTCCCGATCCGTAAGGGTTGTAGTAGTCGAAGAAATACGGATTGCTGCGGCCGGAGCTTTTGTCTTTGTCTTGGCCCCCCATCATGAACTCGATGGTTCCTGCGACGTAATCTGCGCCGAGCTTTCGCAGCGGGATGACCTGGAACTTCCGATTTGTTCCGTCGAGTTTCTCAACCAACATGCGGATCGTCATGTGGTCCGCCAGCGATGCGTAAGCCACGATCGACTTGTTTTTTGTATCGACTTGCAGCTTCGTCGTCGGATCAAGATTGCCGACTTCATCGAGCAACTGCATTAGCGATTCAGGATCAACCCCTGACAGTCGATAGACCTGCATTCGTTGGACGTTTTGCAGCAAGTTCTCGCCGCGCGATGGGAGCACATCCAAAGTTTTGACCGCTTGCGAAATGATTGCCATTTTGTCGGGCGGTGCGTTCGCAAGGATGCTGTTTTCTCGTTCGT
>CAIJTL010001474.1 GCA_903823545.1 uncultured Planctomycetaceae bacterium | reverse complement strand
TTAGGCGAATCTTGTTCTGAAACGGCGCTGCCGACAGGCGTTGCAGACCGATCCGGATATTCTCGCGAACCGCTCCTTCGTTCGCCTTCCGCAACCGCTCGATGCCAACCAGGTGTTCGGTGAGTTTCGCCGTGTACTCACTCTCGATCGTTTCCTGCCAGACCGTCTCACCGTTGTTGGTGTAAGTCAGAACCCAATCAGCCGAAAGCCGAACGGTCATTCCCAGGCCAACCATTGGCTGTTTCGCCTTGTTGAGCCGAATCGTGAGCTGATATTCGCCGGACGATCCCTCACGGACATTGGAGAACAACTTGGAATCGAGCAGCGTCTGATCGAGGGCGTGCTTGTAACTATCGCTGGAAATTTCCGAGGTCCACAGCGGATTGGTCTTTTCACCGCCGGAAACCGTGGTGGAAACGGTGTTGGCGTGATGATTCACAAGCTGCACGTTGGATGGAACCATCGCCGTAAACTGAGCCTGCGTGGCACAGCCGGTGAGCGAGACGATCAAGATCAGAGCAGCGAACGAGCCGAGATGTCGCATACCAACTGCCTCCATGCAGGATATCCGAGAATGGCCTCGCCCACAGTCAGAGCGCTGCCGTTAAACGCCGATCAGTTCATTCGTTTATCGGTCCGATCAAAGAGCCTGGGACAACTTTTCTGAAGGCAAAATGAGGCCGGTGCCTGCCATTTATGCCAAGTGGAAAGACGCGAGAGTCGTCGTTGATGAAGCGGTCGATTGGCCGGACGGGTGTTAATTGGAAGTCCGCCCCGTAGCCGTCAACGGCTCAGTAGATGATGACGTTGAATCCAACGATCCATCGGCGATCGCGCGGTGGATCGCGGAGTTTCAAACGGTCCCGCCTTTAGAAATCACGGCGGAAGAAGAGGCCGAATGGCAGGCGTAGCGGCAGGCTCAGCGCGAGTTTGAACTCAAGACCTTCGACCAACGAGCAGACCAAATCCGGATGGCTTTGAAGTAACCGTCATACCAAGTTGAGAGCCATAACCCAGGCTGATGGCCTGGGCCTGCCACCTTGTGGCGGGAGACCGAACGTTTCGTTCCGACGTTCGCGACCGCCTGACCGCCGCAGTCGGTGCGTCCTTGATCGTCGCCGAGCGCAAGTGGTTCGCAGTCTTGCATACGTTGGTCTTCGTGTCAGTCATCATAAACGCTTGATTTCTATGGCCACCAAAGGCATTGTGTCCGGCACATCACAACCGTCGGCGAGTACGGTCCTTGATTTTCGGCTGTGTGTGGTTGACTCGTCAGTTAGGACACAAGGACGTTTCCGTGACCCTAGCAACTCCCAGGCCCTCTGCTTTCTTCAACATTCAGAGGGCGAGGTCGGAGGACCTACCCCTGCCTTCCAAGGCAGGGGTGGCTGGGTCACTTCCCCACTGGAGATTCACCCGTGACGTCGCTCATCGCATGGCTGGCTGTTGATAATCGCGGGCCATCGTCCGTGTACCTTGCGAGTGACAGCAGATTCAGCGGTGGTGGTTCAAAGTGGGATTGTGGTCGTAAGCTTTTCGCATGCAAAAAGTCTCCAGACATCTTCGCCTACTGCGGTGCAGTTCTTTTTCCAACTGTAATCCTTGGACAGCTTGATGAGGGTCTTGTCTTTTCTGCGAATCTCACGCCTCTAGAGAGATTCGAGACAATTACTGTGAAGATAAAAGAATCTCTGCAAAACTTTCCTGAGGCGCAGCATGGTTTCTCCATCGTCTATGCAACTAGAGACGGATTGGGATTTGGGGCTTCGTTCTTTGTGGCGACACTTACTTGGCAGCCCAGCTACGGCTGGAAAACTCAATTGACTCCCACACCCGATCACTCCGACTTGCTTCTTGCCTATGGCTCTGGGGCGACAGTTACAAAGGAATTCCATTCTGCATGGCAAACTAGCGAAGTTCACCGAACATCTCGTGCAGTCTTTTCAGCATTCTGCGATGCAATCGCTAGTGGCCGTGACATCTATTCCGGCGGACCACCGCAACTTGTCGGGATTTATTTGCGTGGTCATGTTCGGTCATTCGGCGTGATTCACAACGGTTCCTGTTTTCTTAATGGCTTGCTGGCCAATCCGCCTACCAGTAGCAACATTGAATGCCGAAACTCACTTTTTGAGCCATGTGATCCAGACGGCAAACCGAACGCGCAACGACACGCTCGTCCAAATAGGCTCAAGCGATCATGAATTACACAAGAAAAACACTGGTGCCATTTCAATTGAGTACCGTGTCGGCTGCTACCGGATCGACTTTTTCGTTTAGTGAGCACTGCGATGCGTGGCTCGCAGCGTTCGTTGGGTTTTGGTGGCTGGGTTGTTGATAGTGGTGGCTGCGCTCGGCGCGGGTCTCTCGACCCCGTCGCTGTTGGCGGCGGAGAAGTTGAACGTCCTGTTTGTGGTGTCGGACGATTTGTGTCCGCGGTTGGGTTGTTACGGCGATCCGTTGGTGAAGTCGCCGAACACTGATCGGCTGGCGGCACGCGGTCAAAACAATATCCGCCTTCGCTTTGGCGCATGGTTGCGACCTTGGCACTCCTCATTCACCAGCGTCGACCTGATAAATCCATTGCTTCGTTTGTGTTGAAATCCAAACGAATTCGTGACTCGCACGCCAATCAGCGATTGGTCCGCGTCATCTCAAATAGCTGCGTGGCCTGGGGGCCTAGGAAGCCTTCGAAGCGGCCTTTGGTGTTGGTTTCGGGGTCAGTGATGAAGCCGCGTTCGGCGAGTTCAAAGTAGGCGTAGGTCCAACTCATGGTTGTTTCGCGATCTTGATCACGGACGGCGACGTCGATAACGGCGGCTTCGGTGGCGGACTGGCGGAGCTTGGTGCCGCGTTCTCCTTCGATTTCTGATTTGACGGGGACACCCGCTTGTTGAAGTGCGGCGATCGTCTTTTCGATGTCGTTGAGCGACTCCACGCCATGCGAGTTGATCAGCGACGTGAAGTGATTCACGTTGTTGCCATGCACGAGCACCCACGCAGCGTATTGGCTCTCTTTGTTGATCGCGATGACGTCGTTCTTAACAGGAATCGGCCACGGCAGATCTTGGATGTATGAGACTGCCGCTTGCAGCCATTGAGCGCGATCCGTTTCGTTCGCTGGACTCTGCTTGAGTTGATGCAATCCGGCCAACATCTCTTCCGAAAGAGGCGTGCGATGCTGAGAGGCAGAGCGATGCAGGATGTCTCGCGCGGAAGGACTCAGTTCCCACGACTTCAATTCCGAAATGAACAGCTTCGGGAACTGACCGTTGGGATGCTGAAAGTGAATCGCACTGAGATGCTTGTCCTCGAATTGGTAGCAATTGGCCGCTCGATATCCGAGTGACTCGAACAGTCGCGACAGCAACGAGATGCCGGTGAGCGGGTTCTGGCCAGCGATCGTTCGGAAGGCAATGTGGTCGTTGACGAAGGTCGCTCCGGCAGATGCGATGAGCTGCTCATAGCTGCGTACATGCACGACTCGTTGCCGGTAGCGATCCCACAATGCGTCAAACAGCTCGCAAGCAAACCGCTCTTGATCGTTGGCCACAGGAATCCGCAAATGAGGACCAGAGCTAATGGATGTTGTCATGAGTGGTTTCCTTGGGGAAGTGCGATTCTGAATGTCGTTGAGAATCGAACAAACAATACGACTCCGACCTGTCGCAGGTAATTCGAAACGTCAGATTTTGAATATACGAATTTTGGACACGGAAGACGCGGACGACACGGCGAAGGTCGAGCTTGTCGCCGAAAATGTGAGTTTTTGGACTCCATCACGCGACGACTGAAGCCTCATGACTTCAGTGACATCCAGCGTCCGCGTCGAAAGAGCCACGCAACCAAGATCGCTCGCACCGTGTTATCGCAACACATGCCAACCCAGGCACCAATCAATCCTCCGTGCAAGACGATGCCGCAGAGATAGGCCAATGGAATACGAACTCCAAAGGCACCGATGAGGCTGACAATCATCGGCTGTCGAGTTTCGCCTGCCCCCTGCAATGCGAACGTGTAGACGATCGCCACCACCAGCGGGACTTGAAACAGCGCGTTGAAACGAAACGCGGGGACGCCAACGGTGTGAACTTGTTGGTCTTGGTGCATCTGTCGAAAGATCGGCGACGCAGCAAAAAAGAATGTCAGCGTCAGCACGACGGCGAACAGGCCGCACTGCCAAACTGCCTCGTGACCTCCTAAGCGAGCTCGGTCAGGAAGTTTCGCGCCCAGCGATTGTCCAACGAGCGTCGCTGCCGCCATGCCCCAAGCGCACGCCGGTAAAAAAGACAAAGCTTCAACCTGCATACCAATCGCATGAGCGGCCAGGATCGCTGTTTGTTCGAGCGGATCGTCACTCAGCCGAGCAATGATCATCAAAAAGAAGAGCTGCCCGATCCAACGCAAGATCCCGTCGAATCCTGCTGGCAAACCGATCTTCAAAATACGTCGAACTGGTTCGCCACTGAGTTTGACTTCATTGAGCAGCAACTTGATTTGAAATTGGCCACGGCTCAACACGACCAAAATCAGAACGCTACCGACCACCCGCGCGGCGACCGTCCCAATCGCGATACCATCGACGCCCCATTTCGGCAGTCCCAGTCGATCAGACAACAACAGCCATTCGGCGGGACCGACTCCCGACAACAGTGTCGTCACCAACATATTGAAGAGATTCACGATCGCCAAAATCACCATTGGCACCCGCATCTGCCCAGTCCCACGCAACGCAGCCGCTCCAGCGACCGTCAGGCACGAGAAGAGATATCCCGCTCCGTCGATTCGCAAGAACCGCACCACCATCGTCGCGGTATCGGGATCGAGCTTCATGAGCCACGCATACCACGGGGCCGCGAACCAAATCAGTCCATAGACGCTAAGGCCGACGACCGCGCCCAATGCCAGCGCCCGATTCGCCGCTTTGTTCGCGTCAGCAAACTCTCCCGCTCCCCAATGTCGCGCGATCACAGCCACCGTTCCGCTGCTCACCAGCAGAAACATGTTCGACGCCAACCAGCCAACGTAAGCCGCCAACCCGACCGCTGTTGTTGCCTCTTTGCTGATCCAGCCCGAAAGATACGTGTCCGTAAAGCCGACAAGAAACGACAAAAACTGTTCAACAAACACCGGCCAACCAAGCCGAAACATCGTCGATCTCAACGGTGCCGTGAGCAGGTCCGATCGAGAGTTCTGCTCGAACGCGGAATTCGTCACCACTTCGCAAGTCGCCGCATCAACAAAATCATCGCAATTCGCGTCCTCTGCAGACGGCTGCGGAACAACATCGCTCACGGTGCCGTCCAATCTTCAAACCGCAGACCGGGAACTTTTTCGAAGTCCGCAAAGTTGCGAGTCAGCAAGATTGAGCCAGTCGCGATCGCAATGCTCGCGATTCGTAAATCCAAAAGACCAACCCTTCGACACTGCGGGCGAAGCGACTCGAATACAGCTTGTGCTTGTTGATCAAAGGCCAGCACATTCATCTTCTGAAAGTCAGTTCGCACTGAATCCAAACGAGCGTACTGTTCTAGGATTGATTTGGCCGTCTTCGCTCGATGGAGAGCCGCTTGCCAACCTTGAACTTGTTCTTGAAAGCTGATGATCGTTGTCGCCACATCATCGGGCGGAATTCGGCGGATGCGGAGCAGCAACGCGTTTGTGTTTGGCCCGCGTCTTTGAAGCAAAGAGACGTGGTCTGTATCAAGAACATACGGCACTTAGGCACGTCCTTTCTTGGGACGCCGACTCGCATTGGACTTCGCAGACTTAGTCGAATTGCGGCGTGGCGTCGGGAGTCCGTGATCGGCATCGCGAATCTCTTTACCCAAGCGAATCATCTCATCAAACCCAGGATCATTGTCGAAGGTTCCAAGTATCTGCTCATACCACGGCCTTGAGTCTTTTGCCTCCGCCGACTTCTGCCATGAATGGAATTCCGCCTCTAAGCGACTCAACCGTTGTTCTAATTGCGCCACGTTCGTTGCCATGATTCTTCTCCTTGAGTGGGCGGCAGGCTAACTCTGTCCCCAATACTGATCCAGAGAAATCAGAACCTACTCG
>CAIJTL010001473.1 GCA_903823545.1 uncultured Planctomycetaceae bacterium | reverse complement strand
TCGGAAGCCGACATCTTGGGTCAGCGGTTTCGCATCGCGCGTCTCCGGATAAAAGGCCATGACTTCGGACGCGAGACGATCTTCCTTCCACGCTGCCGCAGCAAGCTGATGACTACGCAGCGCGAACTGATCCTGCTCTTCGCGACGAATGCCGAACTCGCGAGCCACCTTCTCAGCGGTGTCACCCATCATTAGGCCGGTCACCGGGTCAGTGAGTCCCAACTTAATTCCGATTTGCGGAGCGAGATCGCTCAAGCGAAACGAGGCAATCGCTTTCAGCTTCTGTAACACCGACCGCGCCGTACCGAGTTTCATCAACTTGTCCGCGAACCGCTTGGGATAGAAGAGCGGAATGTGACTCATCGAATCGACTCCGACCGCGACCACGCATTTCGCTCGACCAGACGTGACACGATCAACCGCTTGCGTCACACACTCAAATCCGCTGGCACAATTACGACTGACGGTGTGAGCAATCTTCTCGCGCGGAATCCCCGCTCTCAATGCAATCACTCGCCCCACATTCGCCGCATCGACGGGGCTGGCGACGTTCCCGCAGATCAACTCATCGACTTCCACCGGATCAACATTAGCGCGATCCAACAATTCGCGCACGACAATCTGTCCGAGATCCTGCGCCGGAATCTGATTGAACAAACTCCCCGCCTTCACAAACGGAGTCCGCACGCCACCGACAATCACTGCGTCCAACATGATCCCCTCACAGGCAAATCACCGGTCATTCGATTGTGGCCGTGAAGGACCACGGCGTACCCGCCGATGACGAGGTACTTGACTCCATGTTGGTTTAACAACTTCAGTAGGTCCAGAAAGTCGCGCGGTATCTGGGTCATAGCCATAGGCGATCTGTCTCAAGAGTTCGAAAGCCTCCAGCCGTTTCGATGGCGGCTGCGACAACCAATAATCAATGTCTGAGTAATCCTCTTCGGCTTCGGCCAGAGTCAGTTTTGGGACCACCGTTCGATCCATCGGCATGTCATTTCTGAGCGTCATCAATCACCTCGTTGGCTCGTCGTTCGGTGATGTCGGAAATAAGGAACCATCGGTGTTGTTTCAAAACTTGTTGTCTGGCACTTTAACAACGATCGTCATCTCAGGGATGCAAGATGTCGTGAACGGTTAAGTGGTATTGGTAACCAGCGACGGAACGGCAATAGCTACCTCCGCCTCCAGCAACGACAGGGTCGTAGCCCGAAAGCATGACGTCCAACAATGATCCCGACAGATCCCCTTGAATTCCTTTCAGAACCATGACGTGAGCCTGAGCATTTCGTAATCGACCGAAGACCATCGCAGGCCCTTGTTGCAGAGTGGCGGCGAATTCGCTGGGAAGGACAGCGGTCGTAAACGCGCTTGTCCGGTGCCAGCGTTGTAATCCAAAGGTGCTTGCAAGCCGAGCAACGCCATCCACTGGAAGGGAATCGTCGCTATGCAACATGATGCCGCGAGTACGGGCTTCGGCAACCATAGCGTTTACGATGGCGTCAGAATTGGGACCAGTTCTCCTCAGAATCATCGCCAAGCAGGCCGCCCAACATTTGGCTGACCCGCGAGGTTGAGGGATCTGTGTGACGGGATACTGTCTGTTGATCATCGTCATGAGGGCTTCTCCAATGAGAATGGGGCG
>CAIJTL010001472.1 GCA_903823545.1 uncultured Planctomycetaceae bacterium | reverse complement strand
CGAAGCTGTCGCGCTTTGGTCCGGTCCTGCAAACTGCCACATGAAGCTGTTTGCGAAACCAACAACCAATTCCCCCGCCGTCGCAAACCGACGACGTGCTTCGCCACCTGTTGTTGTTCTTAGCGTGTCTCCGGTTGCACCAAATGGGGCCGATCTCGGAGTACCGCCATAGGTGCTCGCGCCGCTCGCCGCAGTGTTGCCGACACCTAAACCGGATGCGCTCGGCTCACGATGGCTGTAAGTGGTTGCGTTCCCGCCAAAGAACTGCGTCTGTAAGCGGAAGCGTTCGGTACTGACGTCGAGCGACGAGAGATAAAGCGTCTCAAGCTGCTGCTGGTAGTCTGGGGAATGAATCAACGCCAGGCGAACGGAATCCTCCAATCGCAACTCATACGAGCCGCTCGGCGTCCGAGCTGCGTATTGATCGAGGCACTGTTGCCATACTGGGTTTTCTAACCCCGAACGATCGCCGTTATCGTGCCATTTCGACCAACCTTTTTTGCCGTAAACGCAGTGCATGAGCTCGTGAGATTCCGGATCATCCGGCGGCAAGGGGGGCTTCACGGGATCGTACTGATCGTAGTAGCGACTGGCCGGATTCATCTCGATGCTAAAGCCAGGCTTCGCCCAACGGGGATCGCACGATTTTTCTTCGACCAGTTTGCGTGCGTCGTCATCCGCTTGTTTGCGATAGAACTCACGATGGCATCCGCTGAGTGTCGCGGTGAAAGCGCACGCCGCGACCCCAACCAGCAGCTTCCGCCGCCAAAATGCCAATGGTCGAATCATCATGGTCCCCCCAGACCAGTCCAATTGCGGTCGGCGCAGGCGATGCAATCGCCGCTCAACTCTCTCGAACTTTCACTGGTTTCGGACCTTTGACTTTGCCGACTTTAACGATTGTCGGAATCAAGCAAGCCCGACTATCACTCGTCACGGAAGCATTTCAGTGTCACCACACGCCATAACCTTTGACGGCTCCCAGTTCTGGGTCACACACCGCCGCACGAACTACGGCCCATTCGACTATGAATGGAGTCGTGACTTTGCCGGTGTGGAGTTGCTCTATCGCGGTCAAAAGTTCGGCGAGTACGTCAGTCGCACTGAAATCTACGCCGACCTCAGACAGTTTGAACTCCCGCAGCGAGTCGTTGAGGTCGCCTGCATCACTCTGGGAGCAGTGATCTTCGGCGTCCTCAACGGCCTCGACGAACCACACAAGAGATGGACCGTCTACGACCACCTGACGCGCCGCGGCCTTGATCGCTTCGCGAATCAAATTCGCCGACAGCCCTCGTAGCACAAGCGGCTCGCCTGTGACTCGTGTCGCATGAAATCACAGGCGAGCCACCTGTGCTACGTATCGACCACGTTGCTTTGGACTCGACGCGCCTCACCGATACACTCCCGACTCGTGTCATTTCATCGGTCTTCGGAGGGAGTACTTCATGCGTTGGGCAGCTTGTGTCGCGTCGTGGTGTTTCGGGTTGAGCCTGCTTTCGAGTGCGGTCGCGGACGACACGCCGGTGAAATGGGAGCGTTTCAAACTCGAAGAAGTGTTTCGCTCCGAAGGTGTCGCGGTCGCCGACATCAACAAAGATGGGCGAATGGACCTTATCAACGGTGAGGCGTGGTACGAAAACCCCGGTGACGCAAATCTCTTCAAAACCGGCAATTGGACGATGCATTCCTATCGGGCCGATGGCTTGAAGCGATTCATCGCAGACGGTTCCTATAGCCGCAGCTTCGCCTTGTGGACTTACGATATCAGTGGTGATGGCTGGCAAGACATCATCGTCATTGGCTTTCCCGGCGTTCCGTGCCATTGGTTCGAGAATCCTCAGGGAAAAGAAGGCCCGTGGGCTCAATATGAAATCTGGCACAGCGCGGCCAACGAAACTCCGCAGTTCTTGGACATCACTGGCGACGGCAAGCCGGAACTCATCATGACTTCCGAGCCGGAGCAGATGATTGGCTACCTCGAAATTCCGTCGCCCGCTGACGCGAAGAAGGGAAAGTGGAATTACACGCAAGTCAACGGCGAGAAGCTCGGGCCGCAGTTGGCTCATCGTTACTACCACGGTTTGGGTGTCGGCGACGTGAACCGCGACGGTAAGCAAGACATCGTCATCCCTCACGGTTGGTGGGAACAACCTGCGAAGCTCAACGAAGGTCCGTGGGTCTTCCACAAGCACGTGCTCAAAGGAAATGGCGAAGGGAACCCCGAAACTGGTGCCGACATCTACGTTGATGATCTCGATGGCGATGGTGACAACGACATCCTGATGAGCGCCGCTCACCACATCGGTGTTTGGTGGTTTGAAAACGTCGGCGGTTCGCCCGATCCGAAATTCAAACAGCACGTCATCGACGACAAGTTCTCACAGACGCATGCCCTCCATTATCAAGACGTCAACGGAGACGGCGTGAAGGACCTGATCACCGGCAAGCGTTTTTACGCTCACGGTTCCGGCGGCGATCCTGATGCCAAGGGTGAAGTCGTGATGTACTGGTTCGAGATCAAAAAGACTGCTGGCCAACCACCGCAATTCACAAAGCACAAGATCGAAGCGGG
>CAIJTL010001471.1 GCA_903823545.1 uncultured Planctomycetaceae bacterium | reverse complement strand
GCTCATCACGCACATCTCTGAAACCGGCGGATTCGATGAAGCGAATGTCCGCACGAAATACACACGCATGCGTGGTACGGGAATCTTCCAAGACCCGAATGATCTTTGCTTGATCATCGTCTTTTCGTGGGTGGTCTGCACGTACTTTTTGCTAGATGAAAAACTGAAGGGGACGCGCTTCACACTGCTGATTCCGATGGCGATTTTGGCAACGGGCTTGCTCTGCACAAAGTCGCGCGGCGGGCTTATGGCAGCAGGGCTTGGTTTCCTCATTCTGGTTGTTTGCAAATATGGCAAGCAGGCCGCTGTTCTCGCCGGAATCGCGGGGCTGTGCGTCCTTCCGCTCATTGCGGGGCGCCAAGCCAATATCGATCTGGGCGAAGGAGGCACTGGACACGAACGAATCACGCTTTGGCGTGAAGGTCTCGCAGCTCTTCGTTCGCCAGCGATTGTTTTCGGTGTCGGCCAAGGGACGTATGAGGACTATGCCGGGCTCGTCGCGCACAACTCGTTCATCCATGCGTTTGTCGAACTGGGAATGATTGGTGGGACATTGTTTCTTGGTTGTTTTTTCTTCCCGGCACTCTCGCTGTGGCGGCTGAGATACGAGCGACACAACCTGACACATCCAGAGTTACAAAGATTGTATCCCATCATCGTGGCAATGCTGGCGGGCTGGACGATGAGTCTGCAGTCGTTGTCCCGGGTCTATGTAGTTTCCACCTATCTGATGCTTGGAGTTCAAGTGGCTTACGCCAATTTGGTGACGATCCACTTGGAACCTCGTCGACTGGTTACGTCATGGGATCGTTCACATTTGATTCGACTAGCAGTTTGCAGCGTATTGGTGTTCGGGTTCTTCAATGTGTTCGTGGTGGTGTTTGCATAAGTCAGACGTAGTCCAGGCGGCTCGCCTGTGATTGCGATTTGATGCAGTGATTGCGATTGGGAGATAAGCAGGCGAGCCGCCTGCTCTACGGTGGAATGGAACGTCATGGGCTTTCGAAAACGAGTTACGATCAATCTATTGGCCACATGGGGCGACCATGTGATTGGCTTAGCCGTTGGCTTGATCTTGATGCCATTTGTGTTGGGTGTCCTCGGCGATGCCAAATACGGAATGTGGATCTTCATCAATTCGATCGCTGGCTATTCGGGCCTTTTGAATCTCGGTCTCGGTCAGACGATCAGCCGTTATGTCGCCACTCATCATGCCAAAGGGGAGCGAGAAGAGCTTAATCGCGTAGTGAATGTGATCGGTGCGGTTTACTTGGTAATGGGACTGATTGCACTCGGAATCGCCGGTGTCATTGCTTGGCTGTCTCCGAACTTATGGCCATCCACGACGATTCCAACAACAGAATTGATTTGGGTCATTTTGATTCTGGGAATCAACGTGGCAGTGAGCATCACCGGGAGCGTCTTTGGAGGCGTCCTCGTGGGGATGCAGCGGTTTGATCTCGAACGAGGCATCACGGTAACGAGCGGTTTGGTCCGCTTCGTGTTGACACTGGTCTTTCTGCAACAGGATTGGGGCTTGTTGATTCTGGCTCTGATCTTCTTGATGACGACGTTGGTCGAAAACGTGGGCTTGGTGATTGCTGCGTTTCGATTAGTACCAGAAATGCGATTAGGTCGGCGGTACCTAAGCCGTCGGACATTGAAGGAATGCTATTCCTTCAGCGTGTTTGCTCTGTTGGAGATGGTCGCGAACAGACTGATTGAATCGACCGACTGTGTGGTCATCGGTTGCATCTTCGGAGCGGAAGCGATCGTGCCGTACTACGTCGCTCAGCGATTGTGTCAGTTCATCACGAAGCCGCTGCAATTTGTCGGGCAAGTTTGTCTGCCGCGAGCCGGTGAGTTACATGCCAAGCATCAGATGGCCGAGTTACGCGAATTGGTAACGCGTGCAATGGGCTTGTCGTGGCTGCTGACGATGGGATTTTTCATCGGAGCGGCCTTCTTTGGTCCAGTATTAATCGAGACCTGGGTCCACAAGCCGTACCCGCAAAGCCATGTGTTGCTCATGGTTCTCTTGGGCGGTCAGCTTGTGGCAACACCGATGAAGGTCATCTGCGGAGTACTCTTCGGAATTGGAGACGTTCGCAAGCCAGCGATGACATACATCGTCGAAGCACTCTTCAATTTTGCCTTGAGCCTAATACTGATCTTTCCGTTCGGATTGCTCGGCGTCGCAGTCGCGACACTGATTCCGTTGTACTTGATCGAACTGGCCATTTTGTTGCCGTATGCGTTGCGGAAACTGGAGATGAATCCGCGACAGTTCGTCGGTGAAGTCTTTCTACCGCAGGTTGCTCCGCTGGTCGCTCTGCTGGGTTATTCGATGGTGGTTTCATCACGTATTCCGCTCACGCCGGGTTGGCACCACATGCTGGCCGTGGCAGGTGGCGGAGCGGTCGCATTGGGGGCCACGTGGCTGATCCAACATCAGCTTGTGGCGTGGTTAGGGACCAACACGCTCCGTCGTCACGCCAACAAAATCGCACAAACAAACGAGTCGGCACCGGGGCTTCGGTTAGACGAAGCGATCTCACCGAGGGGCTAACTGGAGTTTTCATGACCACACACGTTCTTTTCAACAAGCGATATTCACCAACCCCACCCAGCTTGCTCGGTGGAATCGGGCTTTTGCACTACGTCGTATTTCACACGAGATCACGAACGCCGTAGTGCAAACGCCCGCGAGCCACCGAGGCAAGCTCGGTGGGGTCGCACATTCGAGAACTAGCGCATCGGACTAGCGTGAAACCAACAACGAGCCACTGACCACTGCCAAACAACAACTCGGAGAAACACACATGCTGCGCTGCGAACTGCATCAACTCGAAGGGAATCGTCAACTCTGGACTGACTGGCGTGACCTGCTGACGCGTGTGAAACCAGAACTGCGATTGCTCACGCCCGAATGGTTCTTGGCCTGGGGACGCTCGATTGGCTCCGAGGCTCCGTGGACGACGGGGATTGAAGTCGTGGCGGTCTATGAAGAGACGACTCGAAAACTCTGCGGCCTGTTTCCCGTTGGTCATCCAAAGGTGGGGCTACTGCGCGTCAACGCGATGGCCGGCTATTACCAACCGTCACGAGTCATCTTGGCAGACGAATCGTGCGAGTATGCGGTTGGTCGATCCATCGGTTGGTTCCTGGTTGAGTTGGGCTGGAGCTTGATGCAACTTGGACCTTGGCCGATGTCGCACAAGGCACACCTCGGAGTATTGTCGGCACTGAATGAATTAGAGATGCCGATACATAAACAAAGCTCATGCAACCTGGCGATCGCCGAACTCCCCGCAACATGGCAGCAATATCAAGACGAAGTGGTCGATCGCAAACTCTGGCGACGAATACATAAATCGGACGCAAAGCTGCGCTGCGAATATCAGGTCGAAGTACAACATCATCGGCAGCCGGCGACCGAGCAACAGATTCGGGAACTTGTTACCACATTGGGCCAGATCGAGAAACGCTCGTGGCTGACAAGCGATCCTTCGGGACGACCTCGATTCCAGGGAGAGACCGCGCACCAGTTTTGGTCGGACCTGATTCAAGAGACGCTGGTTCCTAACGACCAACTGGATTGCTGGGTGCTGTCAGCCGACGGGCTACCGGTCAGTTTTGTTTTCGCGATCACAGCGGGTTCGACACGCTACGCCATTGCGAACAACTACGACGAATCGTTTGCCACGTATAGCCCTGGCTCATTGATTTATCGAGCGATGTTTGAGGAAGGTTATTCGCGCGGAGTGACCCGGTACGACTTCGGGACGAATGAGCTGCATTACAAGAAATTCTGGGGTGCGAAGTACCTCGACCGCATGGACACATTCACGGTCTCCACGAATCGCATCGTCGCAGGCTTTTTGAAAGCGGGGATCAAGTTGAAAGGGCTGCTCAACGGCTCGACACACAGCGATCAACACGTTTCCGGCGAACCGCTCCCGACGTCATCACGTCACGAACAGAAACGTCTGAAGTCCGCGCTGGCCGAAGCGGAAAAAGAGCTGACGGGGCAAACACAAGAAGAGCGAGAGACGGTGACAAGCGTGTAAGCGTAAGAACCTCACCCCACCGAGCTTGCCTCGGTGGAAACGGCCTCTGCACTACGAGTGACTTTCTCAAGAGACGTAGTGCAGTGGTCCGGAACCACTGAGG
>CAIJTL010001470.1 GCA_903823545.1 uncultured Planctomycetaceae bacterium | reverse complement strand
CCTTTTTCATCAATGCATCGCCGCGACTCGAAAGTGCCCTGCGATTGTCGGGTTCGTGCTCCAACGAGGCGGTGAAGTCCGCAATCGCCTCGTCGATCTTGCCTGAGTTCAGCCAAGCCAAACCACGATTGAACAAGATCATTGAATCATTGGGAGCGAGTTCCAACGCTCTGTTGTAGTCCTCTAACGCATTCTCCAGCTCGCCAAGTTCGTCCCAGCAATTGCCTCGATCCATCACCGCGGGAACATAATCCGGATCTAAAGCCAGTGCTTGAGTGAAGTCTTCAATTGCCTTGTGGAATTCCTTCTTCCCTTCCCAGGCGAGACCTCGATCGTAAAACAGATCGGCGTTATCGGGGGTTAAATCAATCGCCGAGTTGTAATCGTCGATCGCCTCGTCCCACTTCATTTGATCGGCCAAAACGCCACCGCGAAGTAACAACGCTTCCGCATCAATTGGATTGAGATGCAACACTTCGGTTAGGTCGTCGCCAGCTCGCTCAGATTCATTAATCAATGAGAATATACGAGCTCTATTGAAGTAGTACGCGGGAGTGGTTGGGTCCAAATCAATTGCTGCAGTGAAGTCTTCGAGTGCTCGCTCCGCGACTCCCAGCTTGTCCCAGACCAAACCACGATCGTTGAAGAAGTCCGGCTCTTGGGGATCGAGTTCGATCGCGAGATTGAACTCACGAAGCGCATCGCGAAACCTCCCCTTTTCAAAGAGTCGATTCGCCCGATCGTAATGACGTTCCGCCTTGCTCACAGTCTTCCTCACTGCCAAAAGGTGAAAACTACTGGCTGGCTAGGGACGACGCAATCAAGCCTTGGTGATGAGAACACTTTTGGCGAACGATCGACAACATTTCGAGTGATCAGCTCGACTGGGAATGATCGAGCCGATTAGATGCCCTTCGCCAAATCACTCCCTGAAACCAATCAACGAAGTGGTGCGGTTTCAACACGTGCTGACTTCGCTGGCTTCTGCTCTGGGGGCACTCCCAATTGAATCAGCGACTTATGAATGATCTCGCGTGCCGACGGCGCGGCGATATCGCCTCCGAAGTGTTCGCCGCTTGTTGCTGGTTCGTCGACCATTACTAAGACAATCACTCGCGGATTTGCTGCGGGGGCACCACCAACAAATGAGCTCACATGCAATCGGTTCGAGTACTTTCCTGTCGCAGGATCACGTTTCTGCGCCGTCCCCGTTTTTCCAAAGACGGTGTAATCGTCTAATCTCGCCTTTTTAGCTGTTCCCCGCTTAATCACCTCCGTCATCACCGATTCGACAAGCCATTTGGTGACATCCGGTCGGATTGTCCTAGAGACGACCGCCGAGGACATTGGCATCTCGTCATCAACTCGGATCAACTCTTCATCGGATCGCCGATCAACCGGACTTTCATTGTCTCGACCTTGGTCCTGTTCAGGGCCGATGAGATCCGGAAAGCCTTCGCGATCATCGCGCTCTTCATCAACATCCCGTTCTTCGCGACGACTTGCCGGATTGCGAATTTGCAATGAGATATTGCGAAACCATGCATCCTTTTCCGCAGTGCGACGATTCCGTTCGATTTTTTCTGCCCACGGTCGCCCGCTCGGGGCGGTGCGAGTTCCTCTGACAAGCCTCGGAGTGACGAGCTTCCCGCTATTCGTGAGCGCCGTATATGCCGCAGCCAATTGCAAAGGAGTCACCGCGATCTCTTGCCCCATCGGGATCGAACCAGTCGAGTACGACGTCCATCGCTTCAGTGGATGCAATCGGCCAGCTAATTCGCCGGGAAGCTCGATTCCAGTCTGCCGACCGAAACCAAACGTGAACGCAGCTTGATAAAGCTCGGCGTTGCCAATCCGCTCACCGATCTTGGCCATGCCAATGTTGCTCGACTTCACCAAGATGTCAGTAACGTTGAGCACACCATACTTGTGATGATCGTGCAGCTCACGACGTCCCATGAAGTAGGTGCCATTCTCGCAGTTGAACGACTCATCTCGGCGAATCATGCCGTGATCGATGCCCCAGCCGACAACGAATGGTTTGAACGTCGAGCCAGGTTCATACATCGCAGCAATAGTCTGATTCTTCCACGCCTCTTCACTGACGTGTGTCAAATCGTTCGGGTCATACGTCGGTCGCGAGGCCATCGCCAAAACTTCGCCGGTCTTCGCATCAAGTACGATTGACGCCGAATGCTTAGCACGCCACTTCTCCATCAACTTGTCGAGTTCTTCTTCGACATGAAGTTGAATGACCATATCGAGTGACAACGTGATGCTCTTGCCGTGCTGAGGAGCTTCGCCCACGTCCGATTGCATATCGATCACCCGTCGTCGTGAGTCGAGAACAAGTCGCCGATGCCCGGGCTTCCCGGTGAGGTGCTCGTTGAGATGCTGTTCGACACCACCACGTCCGACGCCGTCAATGTCTCGACCACCGATGACATGCGCCGCAAGATGCCCTTGTGGGTACTGCCTCATGAACTCATCACGAAAACCGCCGAGGTCGCGCGGCCATTTCAGCTCACTGAGTCGATCAACCACATCCGAATCAACAATTCGACGTCTCACCCACAGAAAGTGTTTTTCGCTTTGTTCGGCGATGCGTGCTTGAAGCTGATCTGCATCTTGTCCGACCGCCTCAGCAAGCTTGCACACCAGTGGCCATTGCCCCGGAGTCTGCGTCAGGCGACTTGGCACAATGAAAAAGCTTTTCGACGCAATCGTCGTGGCTAGCACGCGACCATCACGATCAAGTATTTCACCCGGCCGAGCGGGGAGTTCTTCGACGAACGTGCTTTGTTGCTCGACTTGATTTGAAAATCGATGTCGACTGAACCACTGCAATTGCACCAGACGACCGCCGAGCAACATCCAAGATCCACAGACCACCAACATCAAAAAACGAGCGCGCCACTCAAGCGAATTGTTGGTGAGGCTTTCATCAGGCTGCGTTTTACGTGGCTGAGAAATCATATTTCTGTTTGTTGTGGAATTTGTAGAAACCATGTTACCGACGAGATGCCGGGGGGCGCTTAATACTCGGAAATCCGTGACGCCCCATAATTTCCATCAGCTATTCGCGGAATCGCCAACGACGTGCGCGGCCCGACCTGGGCCGCTCGTTTCGGAAGCTTGAAATCGCCGTTGGCCTCCAAAGACTTGATCGTCTTTAGCGGGGCGCCCAAGCGCTGAGCCTTCAGACGCAATTGAGCATACTGCTCCACCAGTGCGTCCATGCGATAGCGCTGATGAGCAATTTGACGTCGGTACGAAAGGCTTTGTTTTTCCAAAGCCACACCAACTACAGAAATAGCGACGACCAAAACAATCGCCGCACCGAACCGAAAATACATGGTCGGAAAATTCCGATGTTGCTGGTTGAGGATGACTGACGCTGCAACACACCGGCTACGGCTAACATTGTTGACCGCAGTCCGAGCATGTTGCTTACTTCGTTGATCATCAACCTACCACATCTCGGGCTTACCGAGCGGCAGGTTCTTTGCCAGCAATCCGAACGCGGCTCGCATCGTTCGGTAAACGCAGTTCTTGGCCAAGCTGCAGCTTATGAGGGTCGGCTAAACGCGTCTGATTAAGCTCGACGATTTGGGTCACGCGTGATTCACGTCCCAAGTAAGCCTGAGCGATTCCGCTGATCGTGTCACCTTTGCCGACTCGATACCAAGCATTTCCTTTGTCATCGAGAAAAATTCCCGGTGGCTGTGCCGTCACCTTTTTCGCTGCATGAGGCTTATCCCCTTTTGCTTCCATCTGCACTTTAGGCTTAGGGATCAATGCGGAATGCTGTTGCTCAAGCATTTCGCGAGCAGGAGCAACCACAATCAAGCCCGGATACATGCGGCAAGGATCAGCCACTCGATCGCGATTATGGGCGGCCAGTGCGAGGTAATACTTCTCGGTCCCGTAAATCTTCTTGCTGATGAGACAGAAGTTGTCACCCTTCTCGACGAGATATTCATTTTCCTTCAACAACGGATGATGCTTCTTGCTGCCAGTCGGCGCTGGCAAATCAGTTGTCGGCGAAAGCTTTCGCCCTGCCTCGTCCGAGGCTACCGCCACTCGCTCTTCGGAAAAACGATCGACTTTAGGAGCCTGAGCCGGTTTCTTGACGACACGCTGAGGAACGACATCCACATCCTCTTGAGCCACTTTCCCGACATTCACATGAATCGGTTCTTTGAACTGATCGTCTCGTGGTTCCTCTCGTCGGACAGGCTCCTCAAATCGCTTCGGTTCGCGAGTTTTAGCCAAGGGTTCGTCGATACTTGGCTCTGATTGAACGATCGCGTTCTGCGGCAAAGGTTGCTCATCAAGATCAATATCGCGTGAAGCCGTCACGCGACTCGGTTTTGCTGGTGGCTCTTCTTGGTTCAAGTCTAAGTCGGTCTCCGAAGACAGCGCGGTGCGCGGAGTCTTCATCGGCTGTTCCGGCTCTTGTTCGAAGGACGGCGGCGTTGATTGATTGCTTTCGAGATCAAGATCGTTCATTACTCGAGCGACTTTTTTGGGTGCCGGCTCAACTTGATCTAGCCCACCGTCAAGACTGAGGTCGTTTGAATCTTTCTTCGCAGTTTCGCTTTCCGATTCGGCGTTTTGAAAATTTGTCTTTTCCACGGGAGTGTCTAGATCAAACGCATCGGCACCACCGGCTGGCTTGACGTCTTTATCTTTCGTCGGCTCATCTTTGGCGACCACGTTGGCGCGGTTCTTCCAGTTCTTGACGATGACAACGGCGAACAGTCCCAACAGCGCGACAATACAAGCTACTCCAACAAACGCCTCGCGCGATAACTTTGGCCGACGCACGGAAAAGCCCCACGCTTTTGCGAGCTGTTCATCAGCAGCGGCCGGACTGTCTGCTACGTTGGACGCTTCAATGCTGCTCGCAGCTTGGCTGACCGCGCTCGCGGATTCAGTCGAATTTCCTGCGGACTGGGGGACACCGGTTTTTTGTGGAGCTGCTGCCATCGTGTTTCATCCCGCAATGCGTTCTTGACCAATCTGTCTTCTAACGAATGAAACGTAATCACCACCAATCGGCCACCCGGCTGAAGTGATTCGTACAAGCTGTTCTGCAACGCTTCTTCCAAATGCTGCAACTCGCGATTGACCGCAATCCGCAACGCCTGAAACACCCGCGTCGCCGGTTCTTTGCGAGCCTCTCGACGCACCGAAGCTGGCAACGCTGCATCGACCGCGTCGACCAAATCGGGAACCGTCTGAATCGGCGAAGCCGCCCGCTGCCGCACGATCTGTTCGGCAATCGCTCGACTGAAACGCTCCTCGCCATAATCGTGAAAAATCGTCGCGAGCTCTTCGCTCGACGCCCGCATCAATAACTCGGTCGCCGGTTCGCCCGAAGACACATCGAACCGCATATCGAGCGATCCTGGCGTACTGAATCCAAACCCACGTTCTCGATCCGCCAGCTGATCCGACGACAGCCCCAAGTCGACGACAATCCGGTCGACCGCTGGGATCCCCAGCTCGCTGAGCGCTTTCGGCAAGTCGCGATAACTGGCGTGACACAGGTGACTCCGCTCGCCCGAAACCACCGCCGCCGCGTGTTGCAGCATCAGTGGATCGCGGTCGAGACCAATCAAAGTTCCGTTCGGTTGAATGCGTTCGATGATTTTTCGGCTGTGCCCACCTCCGCCAACTGTGCCATCAACGACCGTCAAGCCCGGACTCAAATCGAGAGCTTGCAGTGTTTCCCGCAACAGAACGGGGACATGGATCGCAGCCAATGGATGTTACAGCTTGATTGAGGTGCGTGATGCCGGAGAACTCCGGCGAAATGGTGGGGCGCATGTTGAGTTTTATGGGACGAGAATCGCCGACCAAACTCTACATATCTGAGGACGAGTGGGTTTCTATCTCACTTCCGTGAAGTGTGAGAAGAGCAATTTCTGCGCATCCACCCCACGGGCCAAGATGCCAGGCCATACGCGCCGAAAGTCGTGGCAATGTTGTGAGTTAGGGTTACGCTATGGAATCGGAGTCATCACAACACGTTCTGGATTTCCTTTTTTCCAGGAGGTGTCGTAAGGAAGACTCAATGGGATGGCGTGG
>CAIJTL010001469.1 GCA_903823545.1 uncultured Planctomycetaceae bacterium | reverse complement strand
CCGGCGCGACGACGCTACCGCCGGTCAGGGCAGCAAGTTCGGCCAACAGCGCGTGATCGGCAGCGGGATTGTCGAGTTCGAGGTCTCGTTCATCGACCAGGAATCGCGATGTGGTGCGACCGATTTCTTTGCGGTCTTTTGTTTGAGCAGAGACGCTCACCCAATAGTCACCCGCAAGATCCGTTTGTTGGTATGTCGCAGCAAACTCGTTGCCGTTGCGCTGTGTTGTCAGTGTTTGTCGTTCTCCTTTGGGGTTCGTTACGGTCACCGCGAAATCGGCGTCCGTTATCGGAAGCCCTTCCGGAGTCCTCGCCCCCAAAGCTAACTTCACCGCTGCTCCTGGTAGGTAGTTCCGCGGATCAACTCGCACCCACACCGTTTGACTTTGATCCTCTTCCTTGCGAGCCAGCCAAAAAATCATCTGACGCCAAAACACTTGATGAGCTTTCCGCTGACCACGCAAAGGCCAGCGCCACGTCGTGTCTCCTGCAAACGCCATCACTCGCGCTTTACCGACTTCGCTGGAGAACAACAGCGGAATCCCTTCGGGGGAAGTCGCCAAGACTTCGACGAAGTCGTTCTTGGCTCGCAGCTTGTTTGCTCCATCGAGCGGAGGAAGAGCCAACCATGCTTCACGATTTTTGTCGGCGGCTTCGATTCGCATGACGTAGTGCCGCAAACCTTTGGCCGTCGGAATCATCGCCAATTCTTCAGCATGTCGTTGCGACGGATCGACTTCTTCGGCGGAGATCGATTCGTTCCGATTCATCATGACGGGAAGCAAATCAGCCAGCGGCGTTTCGGCATATCCACCGGCACCAAAACTGTGCAGGCCGCCGATCATCAGCAAGCCAGCTCCTTCGTCAACTCGCGTCGCAAGTTGCTTGAGGATTTCGGGACCAAACACTTTCGCGGGGACACCACCAATGATGTAGACGTCGTATCGTCCCCGCTGAAACATGTCGGGGTCGATATCGTTGCGGTCGCTCTTCTTGCCGAACACGATCGGTTGAAAATCGAGCTGAATTTGGTCGGTCGTGTTGAGCAGCTTCAACCATTTCTGCTCAGGAACAGTCGCGTGATCAAAATATGCGACGTTGATTCCTCCGCGCCGCACAGTCAACAGCGTCGATCGGCGGTTGTTCGTCTTTTTGATCTCATCATCAAACGGCACGACCTCGACCGCGATCTTGTACTCACCGGGTAGGTCGGGGACGTACGACAATTCGACGGGGATCACGTCCGAGTTCCGCGACGTTTCCACAACGACCACAGGTTGTGCGTTCTTCGATGCAGGCGGAACTTTCAATTCGCCCGACTTCAACCCGTCGCGTGTCTTCGCATCTTCAACCAACAACCGCACGGTCAACTTCCGACCGGCAGCTCCGTTGACTCGCAACTTGGCTCGCATCGGCACGGTCTTTTTTACGAACGCATACGGATCGACCAACAAATCTTCGACGATCAAATCGAGCGAAGTGTCCGAGACGGTCGTCGTACCATACGCAACGGGAAAAATCGGGATCTGCAATTCACCAAGCCGCCGCGCCACCGTTCTCGCGTCAATGTCATAAGGAGCGAGCGCCCTCTGAGCACCGTCGCTATGCAGAATGATTCCCGAAAGCCCTTTGCCTTGCGACTCGCGCAAGACCGACTCCAACACAAAACCAATCGCCGATTGCTCGCCGGGAGCCGCGGGATCAGGCTTGTCAGCCGAGTGCCCCTCCCGATCAAAATCGAGATACCGAACCTCCATCTCTTTGCGAAGTCTTTCGAAGGTCTGTTCTGCATCCTGCAACGTCTTGACCAATACGGCTCGCCGCGAGGTACTCGCAGGACCGTCAGGAGTCTGCATGCTCCGACTCTGATCGCCAAGGACGACAAGCATCGCGGCCTTGCGGTCTTTCTTGGTCCATTGCAGCTCAGGACGCAAGATGCCCCACGCCAACACAAACGCCACCAGCAGTCGCACTCCGATAAGGAATCGCCGTGAAAAACTCGGCAAGTGGCGCACTCGTCGCGGATACGTCAACAGCACGAACATCATCAACGACACGGCCACCAAAACCGAAACTGGCCACGACCACACAGGGTCAAGTGCCAGTCGCATACTTGTTTCGGAGGTCGGAGTCATAGACGAAGGTCAGCCAAAGAATGAAATCGAAAGCGAACGGGATCGTTCACCAACGACAGGCATGCTAACCGTTCAAACCAAACCCTCACATACAAGCCAGAGCACTTTTACGCGGCCACTCACGCCGCCAGCGCGGACTCCCACGTCCGATAGCAACATTCGCATCAATGACAGAGCAAAAGTGGGGCTACGTGCTAATTCTTGCCGCCGATTACGATCCGAGCAGCACACCGACCAAGAGGTCATAAATGGCATGACTTCCCGCAGCGATGCCGAATCCTCGCAAAACAAACAGGGCTGCAAAGAAAACGCCCGCGAGCAACCGGAAGCAAAATGGAAATAGCTCAAACGGCTCACCCGCTGGCCCAACATGGTGAGCGGCCGCGAAGAGGAGGCTCGTCGCCAGGACAGCAAACGTCGGTGCCCAAGTTCGCGGGAGCACTGTTTGTCGAAAAAGCATCGTGACGGTGGGAAGCAACGTCAGGCGGAAGATCACTTCTTCATAAATCCCCGCGCCGACAAAGCTCAATACTCGTGTGAGAAGTTCTGTCTGAGCGGCGGTCAGAGTGATCCTCAGATCGGCCGGACTAAGTTGACTCGTTTCAATCGCAAATGAGCCAGTAAACAGTCGGCTTTGAATTTGACCAAGGACGATCAGGGCGAATGCAGCCAAGACGCTTTCAACAAACATCCCCGCGAGCGTTTCAAACGAGACCTGCCACGGGTACTTCGCGACCCATTGCCAAGTCGTGAGTCCGAGCACAATCAATAACGGCGGCCACCAGGCCGCATTGAGTCCGACGAGATCCAGAAGTACCCGCAACAGTTCATCCGCGCCGCTGCGAATGGCCGATGCGTTGCGGCCTCCGATCCACAACACCCCCACTTCGTAAACCACCAACAACGGCAACAAAAAGACCAACGATGGCCAAGGTCGCCGCGTTTGCTGCCAATAGTCCGCTTCGCGTCGCGATGCCGGGCGCGCGGCAATCGTTGGGGGCGAGGAGTTCGTCGTCATACCGCGAAGCATCGTCTGGAATAGAAAATGACTCAATCGCAGTCAGGCACCCAAACGGCCTCGATCACAACTATCGGCGCGCTCGAACTTTTTCGTGTCAGGCGATAGCTTGTCCGCCCCTTGGAAGCTACTCCTCTTTTGTCTGTTGCCGTTGAAGGAAACACTCATGAGCAAACCGCTGAATGTCGCGATGATTGGTCTTGGTTTTGGCGCGGAGTTCATTCCGATTTATCAGGCGCTTCCTGATGCCAACGTTTATGCGATCTGCCAAAGAAATAAAGAGAAGCTCGACAAGGTTGGGGATCAGTTTGGAATTGGAAAACGATACACCGATTACAGCGACGTGCTGAAAGATCCGAACGTCGACTTCGTGCATATCAACAGTCCGATTTCCGAGCACGCTTGGATGTCGATGGAAGCTTTGAAAGCGGGCAAGCATGTGATGTGTACGGTCCCAATGGCGACCAACGTCGAAGACTGTCAGAAGATCTGCGAACTCGTGAAGTCCACCGGCCTGAAATACATGATGGCCGAGACCGTCGTTTACAGCCGCGAATTCCTCTTCATCAAAGAGATGTATCAGAATGGCGAACTCGGAAAGATTCAGCATCTCGCGGCTTCACACCCGCAAGATATGGATGGCTGGCCCGACTACTGGCAGAAGATGATCCCGATGCACTACGCGACGCACGTCGTCAGCCCATGCTTGGGTCTGTTGAATGGTCGAGCCGAATACGTTTCCTGCTTCGGTTCGGGAACCGTTCGCGACGACATCGCTCAAAAGAGCGGCAACAAGTTCGCAGTCGAATCGTGTCACATCAAGGTGAAGGACAGCGACGTCACCGCGCACATCTGGCGGTTCCTGTATGACGTCGCTCGGCAATACCGCGAGAGCTTCGACGTCTACGGCACGAAGCGATCGTTTGAATGGACGCTGGTTGAACACGAACCACACGTCATCCACACAGCCAAGAAGCCTGAGCCTGAAATTCCTGAAAAAGTGACGGTGCCGGACTTCGCTCACTTGTTGCCAGAACCGATCCGCAAATTCACACTCCCTTCTGAGATTCACGACTCCGAACACCTCTCGTTCATCCAAGGTGGCGGCCACGGCGGCTCGCATCCGCACTTGGTCAACGAGTTCGTCTCAGCGTTGCGAGACAAACGAGATCCGTGGCCGAACGCGACCTTGTCGGCAAACTGGACCTGCGTCGGAATCCTGGCTCACGAATCTGCGCTCAAAGGTGGCGAAGTCGTGAAGTTGCCGACTTTCACGCTGGAGTAACCGCAGATTGAGAACACTCATTGACGCTAATCGTCGCTAATGGGAAAGCATTTTGTGTGCATCACTCTGCTCTTCTCATTAGTGCCGATCAGCGAAGATTAGGGTTCCCACTCTCCGTACCTTCCGATGGAGGATGCGATGCGAACAATCTTCGTCCTGGTGCTGCTCGTTCTATCCCATGCCACAAACGGTTCTGCTGCCGAACCATTGATTCGCGTCGTCGTTTGGGACGAGCAGCAGCCGGCGCAGAAGCAGGCTTACGAGAACTTCCTCGGCAACGCGATTGCCGATCATCTCGGCAAGCAGCCGGGGTTGCGGGTAATCTCGGCGAACATCAATCAGCCGGAGAAGGGTCTGCCCGCGAGCTTGCTCGACAACACAGACGTGCTCGTCTGGTGGGGGCATGTACGGCACAACGACATCTCGCCGGAGGTGGCGAAGAACATCGTCGCCCGGATCAAGCGTGGGCAGTTGGCATTCATCGGATTGCATTCGGCACATTGGTCAGCCCCGTTCGTCGAAGCGATGAATGAGCGGACTCGTGATGATGCTCGCCGACGATATCCCGATCCGCCGAATGGGCCACCAGTGAAGTTTGAATTCGTGGCTCCTGAAGGCCGATTCGTCCCGACTGCCGACTCGATTCGCACGCCCGCCTACTACGCGATGAAACGCGGGGCACAACTCACGGTGCGAGTCGATCTCCCCAACTGTGTCTTCCCTTCGTACCGAGCTGATGGCAAACCGAGCACCGTCAAAGTGCTGAAGTCCGACCATCCGATTGCTCGTGGTCTTCCTGCGTCATTCGAGATTTCACAGACGGAAATGTACGCCGATCCGTTTCATGTTCCCGACGCCGACGAAGTTCTGTTCGAGGAGAGCTGGGCCGCTGGCGAATCATTCCGTAGCGGACAGATCTGGAAGCTCGGCGAAGGCCGCGTCTTCTATTTCCGGCCCGGCCACGAAACCTACCCGGTTTTCAAACAAGAACAGCCACTGAAGATCGTCGCCAACGCCGTGAATTGGCTGGGATCGAATTTGAATAAGAAGCAGTGAAAACAATCCGTCGGAGAGCCGGGCGGCATCAGCCCCCGGACATGCGGACAAACTGAGAATCGTCCTGAGGCTGACGCCGCCCGGTGCGCCAACGCCCTGTTGTCGAGGGAGGAAGCTTTGTTATGAGACGCATCATTTCGATTGATCAGTGGCGAATGAGAGTTTCACTTCAATGTTGGGCCGCGCTGCTAATTTGTTGTAGCATCACAGTCGCCGAAGACCCAAAGCCT
>CAIJTL010001468.1 GCA_903823545.1 uncultured Planctomycetaceae bacterium | reverse complement strand
CCACAAGCAGCGCGGAATGCCGATGCCGACGACGTGAACGTCGCCCGTGAATTCCATTGAGGCAGGATTGTCGAAACCACGTTTCCGAGCCACAAAGGTCGAGGTGTGTTGTGCGTGAATGCAATTGATGCGTGAGTCAGTGGGACTCATGATCGGCAAGCCAGAATCGCAATCGAGTCCCGACGGAAGATCGACGGCGAAGACTCGTCGAGCAGAGCGATTGATCGCGGCGATGGCCGTTCGATACGGCTCACGAATTTCGCCGACCGTGCCCGTGCCGAGCAGTGCATCGACGACCCAGTCGGCTTGAGAAAGGGAATGCTCAATGTCGGAGATTGCAGGTGCTTGACCGAGAACGATACGCGAGGTCTCTGCGCGTTCCAGAATTTTCCAATTGGCCGCCGCGTCACCGGTCAGTTCGTGCGGTTGGGCGAACAACAGCACGCGGACGTCGATCCCATGCAGTTCTAAATGCCGCGCAATCACAAAACCGTCGCCACCGTTGTTCCCTTTGCCCGCGCAAATCATCACGGTCCCGTGAATGCCGAGCGTCATCAGCAGTTCGGCAGCACCACGTCCGGCGTTCTCCATGAGCACCAGTCCGCTCATTTCAAACTCGTCAATCGCGCGACGGTCAACCGCTCGGACTTCTTCGCGTGATAACGAGCGATGAAGAATGTTGGGCATATGGGTTTCAGTGTTTGAGGAATGTCAAACTCGATCAAGGATCTGCATCGCCCGAATCAAGTCACTCAGATCGGGAACTGGGACAAGGCTACCGAGCACTCGCCGGCAGAAGAGGTCGAGTAAGACTTCGATTTCAGTTCGCTCGTTCGTCAGCGTTTCCGAGCTGGAATCCTCACCGCAGGTCCATTCGATCTTCGAGGAGCCGATCAGACGCGCGGTTCCATGTTCACATTGCACGCGGACTTCATCACAAGCAGGCTGATCGGTGATCGGTGGCGTTGAGCAAATTGATAACTTCGCGCTGCGTGATTTTGTTGGTTCAGATGCCGTGGTGTCTGTTGAAATGGTCGGAGCAAATTCCAAAAGCAACGATTGGTTGTTGTTCGCAAAGTTCACTGTTTGGGGAGCGGATCGAAACAAGTATTGCACCCAGTCCGACCATTCGAGCAACGGGTTTTGTGATGGCGGTTCGACACCTCCGAAGTCAGCGCTGGTCGCAAATGGAACTGCGGACAAGCTCGTGGGAGCGATCTGAATTTCGATGTGCTGCGGTCGTCCTAACTGCGTTGCAAGCAGTTCTTGTAATCGAATGCTGGCGGGAGTGCCTCGCTTTGGAAACGCGGGGACGATGATCTGGCCGTGTGTCGTCGCTTGCTGATAAATGACCTGCAATGCCGACGAAGACAAGCCGCTCTTTGCTCCCAAGAGAACCGGCTTACGACGATCGAGCAGCATCGACATGATTGCCGCTCCTTGCCAACCGGCATCCAACCACATCACGGCTTGCACATCGGGCCGACTCACTAGAGCTGTGATTCCGCCAACCACGTGCGACTGTGTTTCGCGAGCAGCCTGCTCCGCGCGACTGCGGACGTTGTCATAAACGGCGACGACTCTCAGCCGCTGTTTCAACTTCGCCAACGCGGGCCGATACTGGTTGTCCCAATATGGCCCCAAGCCAATAAGCCCGATATTCACCGGTGCTGTTGTCATTCGTGAAATTCTCGCCGAGTGCTGCGTGTGTGTGTCTCGCAGTCTAAAGAAGCCCATCAAAACAAAAAGGGACAGGCAATGCAGCCTGTCCCTTGTCGAGATTTCAAAGTCGATTCACGTTGACCTAGTTCAACTGAATCAAGAACTTGTTGTGCTTGGTCACTTTGAACGCCTCGTTTCGCTCAGCAATCGGGTCAATGAAGATGTCGCCCGCGTCGGCTCCGCCACCATTGCCAAGTCCGCCGACAAGCACGTCAGTACCACCTTGGCCATTCAGTGAATCGTCGCCATCTTCACCGACGAGCAAATCGTTGCCTGCACCGCCCAAGAGCGTGTCGTTGTCATCGCCGCCGAGTAGTGTGTCGTTGCCTGCTTGGCCGTTGAGGCTGTCATCGCCCGCTTGGCCAGCGATCGCATCATTACCAGCACCGCCGAGAATCGTGTCGTTGCCCAGTCCGCCGCCGATCGTGTCGTTGCCAGCGTTCCCGTTGATGCTGTCGTTGCCATCACCGGCCTTGATCAAGTCATTGCCATCGCCGGAATCAATCGTGTCATTGCCAATGCCGGTGATGATGATGTCGTTGCCGCCGAGTTGACTGTTCGCAGCCGTTCCGCCGGTCACTCTGTTATCGCCATCACCAGCTGTGATGAAGTCGTCTCCTGCTCCGCCGTCGATGGTGTCGTTACCCGTACCGCACGTGATGAGATCCGCTCCGATGTGACCACGAACGAGGTTGTTGCCATCGCCGCTGTCGATCGTGTCGTCACCCGAACCACCATAGATCGTGTCATCGCCAGTACCGCCGGTGATAACGTCGTCGCCATCATTGCCGTTGAGGACGTTGTCGCCAGTCGTGTCAGTGATGGTGTCGTCACCCGCGCCTGAGTCGATCGTGTCGTCGCCATCGCCACCCGTGATTGCGTCAGAGCCTTTGCCGCCGCTGATCGAATCGCCGACCGAGCCAGCATCAATCTCGTCGTCGCCGTCGCCACCAATCAGCGTTGCCGAGATGTCGGTGCCGATGATGTTGTCATCGCCAGCTCCCGTGTTGACGGTGATCTTGCTCAAGAACGGGAAGTCCGCTTGCAGAAGGCCAGAGAGATCGACGGAGTTGGCAAAGTTGCCCGAGCAGTT
>CAIJTL010001467.1 GCA_903823545.1 uncultured Planctomycetaceae bacterium | reverse complement strand
CGACCGTTGATCGTGGGTCATCTCGATAACCGAGCAACCGACTGTAGAGCCGCAACGTGTTCGCTTCGACGATCGGTACGGCCCGATCGAAAGCGAACGACACAATCGCCCCCGCTGTATACCGGCCGATCCCTGGAAGCTGCTGCAACTCTTCCACAGTCTCGGGGAACTCACCACCGTGTTCGACAATCGCACTTGCCGCTCGATGCAGGTTGCGAGCGCGGCTGTAATAACCCAAGCCTTCCCACAGCCGCAGCACATCCTCTTCATTGGCCGACGCGAGCGCGGCAACATTCGGAAAGCGTTGCAGGAATCGCTCGAAGTACGGCTTCACGGCGACAACCGTTGTTTGTTGCAGCATGATCTCGCTGATCCACACCTTGTACGGATCGCGACAATTTCGCCAAGGTAAATCGCGCCCGTGTTGAGCGTGCCAGCGTTTCAAGCTTTGCCGAAATCGGCGCAGCCACGGAGCAGTGATATCAGCCAATGGATCAGACATGGATCGCAGTGTGACGAATGCGTTCGCGAGCGGACAGGAAACCGCGAGCATTCCTGGCCGATCAACCGGTGACTCAGCTACCTTATCGCCGAATAGACGCGGCTTGTCTTTACTCCGAAGGAGTTTCGTCACACAGCCCAGGGTCGCCTCGCATCGCGGCTACCCTGGGATCGAGTTGCAAATGCAGGCATCTACCCTGAAAGGGTTATGTCATTGGAGCGTCAATGAGTCTGCCCCCAGGGTAGCTCGCTCCGCTCGCGACCCTGGGCTGGGCTGTGTGACGAAACTCCTTCGGAGTAAACGCAGGTGGCAACATTCGTTTTCAAAGTTTCCCACGAAAACAAGACCCGCAAGGTCGCCACCATCAGGAGACATCAACATGCCCACCGCTCCGTTTCACTACCAAGAAATGTTTGAACTCGGCACTGATGACACCGAGTACCGTTTGCTGACTAAAGAGCACGTCAGCGTGAAGCCATTCAATGGCGGCGAAACGCTGTGCGTCGAACCAGAGGCACTGACGCTGCTCGCCTCGCAGGCGTTTCATGACATCAATTTCTTTTTGCGTCCGAAGCATCTCAAGCAAGTCGCCGCGATCCTGGATGACCCGGAAGCGTCTGACAACGATCGCATGGTCGCGCTGACGATGCTCAAGAATGCTGACGTCTCCAGCGCGGGGGTGTTGCCGTTCTGTCAGGACACCGGCACCGCAATCATCAACGGCAAGAAGGGACACGCCGTCTGGTCCGTCGGCGATGAAGAGGCACTGTCACGCGGTGTCTACAACGCCTACACGGAGAACAATCTGCGGTATTCGCAAAACGCCGCGTTGACGATGTGGGACGAGAAGAACACAAACACAAATCTCCCCGCGCAGATCGACCTCGCGGCGTGCGACGGTGACGCCTACAAGCTGCTGTTCATCGCCAAGGGTGGAGGCTCGGCGAACAAGTCGTACTTCTATCAAGAGACGCGAGCGGTCTTGAATCCGAAGGGGCTGGTCGAGTTCCTCACGCAGAAGATGGTGACGCTCGGAACGGCCGCGTGCCCGCCATATCACTTGGTCTTCGTCATCGGCGGCACATCCGCCGAAGCAACAATGAAGACCGTGAAGATGGCCTCGACGAAGTACTACGACAACCTGCCAACGACCGGTAACGCTTACGGTCGAGCGTTTCGCGACATCGAACTCGAAGCACAAATGCTGGAGTCTGCTCGCCAGTGCGGCATCGGTGCTCAGTTCGGCGGGAAGTACTTCGCGCTCGACGTCCGAGTCGTCCGCTTGCCGCGTCACGGAGCCTCGTTGCCCATCGGCATCGGAGTTTCATGCAGCGCCGATCGACAGGCCAAAGGGAAGATCACCAAAGACGGCGTCTTCATCGAAGCCCTCGAATTCGAACCGCTGAAATACATCCCCGAAGCGCTGCGACATCGCAAGGACGAGAGCGCGGTGCGGCTCGATCTCAACCGGCCGATGAGCGACATCCTCGCGGAACTATCGCAGTATCCAGTCACGACGCGTTTGCTGCTCAATGGCCCGATCATCGTGGCGCGAGACATCGCTCATGCCAAGTTGAAGGAACGGCTCGACGCCGGCCAGCCGCTTCCCGATTACTTCAAAGCGCACCCGGTCTACTACGCCGGGCCCGCGAAGAAGCCCGAAGGTCTCCCGAGCGGCTCCTTTGGCCCGACGACCGCCGGTCGCATGGATTCCTACGTCGATCTGTTCCAGTCTCACGGCGGCAGCATGGTGATGATCGCCAAAGGAAACCGTGGCAAGCAGGTGACCGATGCCTGCAAGAAACATGGCGGCTTCTACCTCGGCAGCATTGGCGGCCCAGCCGCGATTCTGGCGAAAGAAAACATCCGCAAGGTGGACGTCGTCGAGTTTCCCGAACTCGGCATGGAAGCGATCTGGAAAATCGAAGTGGTCGACTTCCCCGCCTTCATCCTGATCGACAACAAAGGCACTGACTTCTTCGAAAGCGTCGGCCCGGGCTGTTCGCATTAGAGTCTTTGCCCGAAACATGTATGTTTCTTGCGCGTCTTGTGGGCGAGTTGCTCCGCAACT
>CAIJTL010001466.1 GCA_903823545.1 uncultured Planctomycetaceae bacterium | reverse complement strand
CTCCGCCAATTCTGAATTCTGCGGTGCCTGACCCCCGACAATAGCGGAGTCCGCAACCATGCGTTGGGAATTGTTGCTGCCGTTCGCGATGGTCCCCGTGTTTTGGGCGGGGGTGTGTCTCATCGTTGCGAAGGTGAGTGGCTGGGCTCGATTGGCGGAACGGTATCGGGCCGAGAGTGAGCCAACTGGCGGGGCTCGGTTTGGATGGCAGTTTCTTAGAATCGGATGGTGTGACTACAACGGTTGCATGACGATGCGAGTTTCGCCGGAAGGGCTGCATCTTGCGGTGTGGCCGGTCTTCGTCGGACATGCGGCGTTGTTGATTCCGTGGAACCAATTGCGGCTCGTCAAAGAATCGCGAACGCGCTGGCTGGCGTATGCTCAAATCGAAGTCGATTCGTCACCGCTCACGAAAATCTTCATTCCGTTGCGAGTGTTGGACGCGGGCCGCGAATGGTTGCAACAAGATGTGAGTTTCTCGGAGCAATCGGACCTCTTGTCAGTCGGTGACGCCGCTGTTGATGTCGAGTTGCCGGATGAGTTCGAGCGACCGATTCGATTGTCAGACCAGTGGCAGCAGCATCCCCTCATTCTGGTCTTTGTACGACACTCTGGTTGTACGTTTTGCCGAACTCAGGCGGCGGATTTGCGAGACGAGTACCCGGCGATTCAAGCCGCTGGAGCGGATGTTGTGCTCGTCACGATGGATGAACCGAATGCATTGGCATCGCTGAAGCAACAATTGGAACTCCCATTCGTTTGCGTGAGCGATCCGCTGCAAGTCGCGTATCAAGCGTATCAATGTCCTCGCGGCAGCTTATGGGCCGTCGCAGGACCAGGCATGTGGTGGCGAGCGATCAAGTCGCTGCTCAAGCACGGATTCGGTCGCATTCGCGGCGATGCCATGCAACTTCCCGGAAGTTTTGTGATCGACGGATCGGGAGTGATTCAATTTGCCTATCGCAGCAAACAATCAGCGGACTGGGCTCCGGTTGATGATTTAATTCAAGCTGTGAAAAGGATCGCTTAGACGTTGCTTCAAAACTGGATTACTCGCCCGAAGCGTGAGTTTTGCAGTTGCGCTGTTTAGTCGCGAAGCGACGTCAGCAGATAGCTGCGGGCGTTAGTCCGCAGAGAAATGTTGACACCTCTCGGAGAGCCGCGAAGCGGCGGCAAATTGTTGTCTCGCAGATTGCTGTCGCCGCTTCGCGGCTAGACTCACGATTTCCAAAAAATCCTTGGGATTACACCCAAGGATTTCTGCTGACGTCGCTTCGCGACTTTCGAAACGCGCAACTTCAAAAAGCGTGAGCGAGGGCGAAAGTTCCACACCGTTTCGCCACTCATGCAGTCGGCTAAGCAATCGCCCTCGCTGACGCGTCGGGTTAGTGAGTCGATTTCCCTCATAATCCTCTCACAACGACAAGATTTTCACCGTTTGCAAAACATCTATATGGCCCACTCTGTCAACAGAGCGCACCGCGAACGCGGTGAGGGAATTTGAGAAATTTTAAGCCTCATG
>CAIJTL010001465.1 GCA_903823545.1 uncultured Planctomycetaceae bacterium | reverse complement strand
TGCGGCGCTATTTGATCCAATGCCACCAGTCGCGACGATGGAAATGTCGCCGTCCACAGACGTCACCGTCGCGCCGGAATCGTCGATGTCAACTCCGTAATTTTCGTCGGAGCCAACGGCCCCCCCTCCTGTTCCATTGAGCGTGATTGCTCCAGCACCTAGCCCAGTTCCGGTCGAGGAAACCGTCGCTCCCGCGTAGACCACAACCCCTTCTCCGAAACCTGACGTGACCTCACCTCCCGTCCCTGTGATCTCGATATCTCCGGCAACTGTCGTGACTTTAGTTTCATTCTCTTGAATCAATATGCCAACGACGAAATTTGCCCCCGATCCACCGATGCCGTTCATCGTGATATTCGCAGCATCGTTTGTTGCTCCTGTCGACGAGACTTCGGCCGTGCTCGAAATTTCGATGCCTGTGCCATCTTCGCCTCCTGTTCCGATGAGCGTTAGGTCTCCATTGACCGAGGTTATTGTCGCTCCCTGAGTCACGAAAACGCCTCGCCCTCCCGACCCACCGGTTCCTTCCAACGTGATGGCTCCCGCATCAGATGCGGTACTCGTGGAACGAATGATGGTTGTGGAGCCGGTAACCAAGATTCCCGATCTGTTATCTCCGCCACGCCCGGTCAAGTGGATGTTGCCTGTTCCACTCGTCTGCAACATCGCGACTCCGCCGATTTGAATTCCGGTAAACGTGCCAGCGACGGACGTCTCGCCTTGGTTCGCGGTCATCGTCAAATCACCATCCACGACGGTGACAATCCCGCTTTCTCCCACGTTGATGTTCCGCGACGCCAAAAAGTTCAACGTCCCAGTACCACTCAAAGCGACGCTCGAAAACGTCAGATCAATCGTCTGCGCATCGACAGCCAGATTGCCGCCAGCGGCGAGAGTGACATCGTCTGTGAAAGTCACTACGCCAGCGTCTCCGGTTCCAGAGTTCGAAGCCGTGACAGTCAAATGCCGAACGTGCTGACCTCCTCCGTTGTCGCTGAAGGGACCGAGCGTCACCGCGCCACTGGAATTTGAACCTCCGGTGCTGGTGTTGACCGTGAAATCGAAGTTCGGGTTGCTGGCACTGACGTTGCTACCACTGAACTGGACCAAGCCGGCATTGCCGTCCGATCCTTGCTCCGTGTCGATTGTGACAGACGCTCCCAAAACGATTTCACCGCGAAGCAGAACGAGACCACCATCCGTACTGATGTTGGCATTGAGATTGATCGTCTCCGAATTGAATTCCAAATGCCCGCCGGAGGTTGCCGAACTCAGATTGAGCGGTCCATTGAGCGTGACCGTGTCCGTACCAACGCCGCCATCAATGTACAACGAGGCTCGAAACGCGGCGTCCACGGAACTGATCGTAATCGTGTCATCGCCTGCTGCTCCTAGGTCGTTGATCGTCAGTGAGCCAGTCGGATTCGTGAACGTCACAGACTCGGCCAACGTCGAATCGATCGTCATCGTCCCTGTACCAGCATCGGACAAAGTGATGACCTCGGCGTCGCCCATGAAGTTGAACACCCGGTCTGTCGCGTTCAGGTTGTCAGTGATCGGCTCCAGCCCGGTGTAGCTGATGACTCGCGTACCACCATCGACGATCGAGACCGAGCCGTCATTCGCGTTCGTGAAGGCGTGAGTCACACTGGTCACGGTGTCGGCCGCCAGAGTCAGCGAATCGCTCGTGCCAAGGCCACCTTGGTAATCGACGTCGAATCCGAGGTCCGTCGAGACATCCACGCTCAGGCTGTCGTTGCCGCCGAGCGTCTTGACGATGATCTTACCGTCGGCTCCCAGCGCGGATGCCGGCACACTGACGGTTTTGTTGCCGTTGGTGAGCACCGCCCCGGAAATGGCCGTGTTGAACTGCTCGTTCACATCGGTGATGACAAGATTCAGGCCGCTACGGCTGACCGTCAGTTGATTGTTCCTTCCCGTAAGGTCGAGATCTTCGATGACCAAATCGTTGCCGACGATGCTGGCCTGCAGTGTGTTGTTCTGCACGGTCAGCGTGACATCATTGCCGTCGCTGCCGGAGGTGTAGTCGATGACGAATCGCGTACCGCTGATCGTGAACGCGCCGCCGTCAGCGATCGAACTGCCGCCGACCAGGAACGTCCCGGTCACGGCGTCGGTGCTGTCGTTGTTGACGATCACGAACGAGTCGCCATTGGCGGGCGTGTAGCCGCCGCCGAGCGTGAGAACCAGATTCGCGCCACCCAGAGCGACGGTTCCGCTCACGTTCAGTTGATCGTGGCCGCCGACTGCTCCTGCACCGGACGTGCCATCGATTTCGACGTTGAAATTCGAGCCACCGACCAACGTCAGATCGCCGGTGTTGATGATGCCGGGGCTGTTGCCTGGAGCAACAGTGCCGCCGCTCTGCGTTGTCACCGCACCGGTCGTGCCTGTGCCACCGAGCGTGGCTCCGTTGGCCACCGTGACGGGACTTACGATCGAGTCTGTCACCTGCAGCGTCCCGCCCGTGATCGTCGTCCCGCCGTCGTAGGAATTCGCGCCGTTCAGCGTGAGCTTACCGGTCCCCTGTTTGTTAAGCGTGCCTGTGCCACTGATGTCGGTCGAGATGCTCGTCGCCGTGGCACCGGCATTCCACGTCAACGTGTTGGCCTGAAGGTTGATCGCCCCCGCGACGCTGATCGCTGCCCCAGCGGGGACGGCACCGGCGTTTGTCGTGTCCAACGAGACGCTGGCACCGAGCACCACGGCGTTCGACAGCGTCAATGCTCCCCCCGCCGTGGTCACGCTCCCGTTGAGATTGATGTCCTGCCCTGTCCCCGCCGCAATCACGACCGCATTGGTGTTGGTGTGTGAGATCGCAGCGCTGACGGTGATCGCTCCGCTGTTCGCGTCGCCGATGTTGAGCGTGCCGGCGGTGATGCGGTCGAGTTCCGCGTCGGTCATGTTGAGCGGACCGCCGGCCGTATTGCCCGATGTGCCCAGATTGATCGCGACTCCGTTCGTGCGTTGCCGGAGTGTGACGCTACTGCCGCTTTGTGCGCTGATCACCGCGGTGCCGTCGAAATTCATGCTGTTGCCGATCACGGTCAGCGTGCCGCCGTTGGTTGCCGTCGTGATCGCACCGCTCGTCAAGACGTTGACCGCAATACTCGATGAACCGCTTCCCTCAACGCCGGTCACCGACACATTGCCGCCGCCCGACGTGATCGCCGAGCCTGTGGCTTGGATGAGCACGCCATGGTTGTTGCCACCTGAGCCCGACCCGCCAGTACCCGTCACCGTGACCGTGGCGCTGCCACCCGCCGTGATCTGGCCGGCGGACTGCACAAGAACGCCATAGTTGTCGGAGTTGGTGCCCGCTCCGCCGCCAGTGCCGGTGACCGTCACATTGCCACCCCCCGACGTGATCGTCGAACTCTCCCTCACATGCACGCCGATGTGGAAGATTCCCGCGCCCGCCCCGCCCCCGCCGGTCCCCGTCACAGTGACTGTGCCGCTGCCGCCCGACGTGATCTGGCCGCCACCCATCACCTCGATGCCACGGTTGTCGCCCCCCGCTGCGCCGCCATTGCCGGTCACCGACACATTGCCGCCGCCCGACGTAATCGTCGAACCCACGCCGGCAACGACCGTGCCATAGTTGACACCTCCAGATCCCACCCCGCCGGTGCCGGTGACGGACAGCAGGCCGCTTGTCCCGCCGACGATGTCGCCACCCCCTTGAACTCGGACACCGTACTGATCGCTACCGCTGTTTCCCCCCTTGCCCTTGACCGTCACGGTTCCCGTGCCGGTGGCCTGAATCAAACCGTTGTTCACATCGACGCCAACAAAGTTCCCGGCGGTCGGCGTGACCTGCTGATTGGCGTTGACCGTAATCCCGCCATTCGCAGTCTTGAGGCTAGCACCAGATGCCAGGGTCACGTCACGAGCCGAAGTGAGGGCAATCGCTCCGGTCCCTGAAGTCTCAATGTCTGCCGAGGTCGTCGCCAGATTGATCCCCGCCGTCGTGCTGGTCGAAGTCGCGGAGAAGTCCTTGTTCGCCGCCATCGTCACGGCATCGTTGATCGTGATCCCGCTGCCGGTTGATAGTGACAGATTGTTCGAGTGAGTTATTGCCGCGCTGATCGTGATCGCGCCGCTGTTAGCGTTGCCGATGTTGATTGTGCTCGCACTGATGTGATCGAGTTCTGCGTCTGACAGTTCAATCGTGCTGGCCGCGTTGTCGGTTGTTGAGCCGAGGTTGAACGCGACGCCGTTGGTTTGTTGTTGGAAGGAGACCGTGCCATCTCCGGTGGCACCCGCCCGAATCGTGGTGTTGGAGCCAATTCTGACGCTGTCGGCGTGAATGAAGATCGGACTCGCGTTATCGGTATTGATCAGCACGGTTCCTGACGTCGATGTCCGAAAGGCAGGAGAGGACGGGCCGCTGCCACTGGTCCCGATGAGATTCAGCGGGGCATCTGCCGTGGAAATGATCGCATTGCTTGATGCACTCAATCCGACATTGTCGCCGCCGCTTCCCGTGCCGCCGATGCCGATCAAGTCGATCTGTCCTTCACCGCCAGACATGATGACGCCAGAAACCTCGATCCCCCAATTGCCTGATGAGTTGGCTGAACCGCCGCCAGTCCCGGTGACAGAGATGTCTCCTTGGGTCGTCATGAGAATCGCTTCGTTGTCGAACAAGAACACTCCCGTGTCATCTCCGCCGGGGCTGGTTCCGCCGGTCCCCTGCAACGTAATGTGGCCCGTGTCCGGTGTCGTTCCGGTAGACTTGATGGTCCCGCCGAAGTGCATGATCCCTTGGTTCGAGGCCGTTCCTGTTCCGCCTGTTCCCGTCAGCGTGATGCGTCCTACAACTGCCGAGATTGTGGTTGTTGCCGTTTGCATCTGGATGCCGCGTGAACCGTCTCCGTTGCCGATGCCGCCGGTGCCGTCGAGCGTAATCTCGGCCGCGTTGGCTCCGGTTCCTGTCGATTCGATGTGGCCACCATCTTGCAAGTAAATGCCACGATGGAAGCCCCCCGATCCGGTTCCGCCGACGCCGGTGAGCGAGATGGTTCCTTCAACCGATCGGATCAAC
>CAIJTL010001464.1 GCA_903823545.1 uncultured Planctomycetaceae bacterium | reverse complement strand
TGATGCTGATCCACGTGCAAGAAAAGTTCGAGTTTCTTCGCGTTGTTGAAGATCAATACACACCACATCTGTTTGTGTTTCTGAGTTTGGCTGAAATGCTTTTGTTGCTCATTCAAGGCTAATTCGCCTTCGCTTGGATCGCCTCACCATTCCATTGAAAGACCGTCAGTCCCTTGAGGTCTCGGATGAAGAGTTCGTTGCCGCTGATGGCGAGGTGGGCCCAGGTGGGGGAATCGCTGATGTGGCGTTGGCTGAGGAGGTCGAACTTTTCGGGGTTGGCGTTGATGAGGAAAAGGTCCCCCTTTTCGTCGAGGGCCAGGATCTTTTTGCCTTGAGCGATCAAGCTCCAATACTTGCCGAACGGCTGAGTCGTCCAGCGTTCCTTGCCTGTGGCGAGATCGATGCAGGTGAAGCGTTGGTTTCTGAGGTGTGTGTAGACGTGGCCGTCGATGACGACTGGAGTCGACATGTAACCCTGTGCTTTGTTTTGCCAGCGTTCGGTGAGCGACATCTTCTTATCAGTCGCAGTCGCATCGCCGCTCTTGGTGAGATCGAACAGCCATGACTTGCCGCCGTAAGTGCTGGTGAAGATCGAGTCGCCGAAAACAACCGGCGTGAGAATATTCATCCCACGAAAGGCGTCGATCTTTTGCGACCAGAGTTCGTTGCCCGATGCCTCGTCGATCCCCGCGAGCTTCAGGCGAGTTTGAACCAAGAACTGTGGTTGTCCGGCGATCGTCGCTTTCATCGGCGATGAGAACGCACTCCCGTTCATTCCGCCGCCATCTTGTAACGAACGCCAAACGGTCTCGCCGTTTCGCTTGTTGAGCTTTACGAACGACGCTCCGGCCTGGACGTAAACGTGATCGCCATCAACCAAGGGCGACGACACAAAACCAAAAGTTGGCAACGGCGACTTGAACCGCTCGACGAAATCGACTCGCCAACGTTCCTTACCATTCGCGGCATCAAGGCAGACCAAGACATCGCGCATTCCAGCCACGAATAATGATTCACCGTCAAACGCCGGGGTCGCACGAATCCATTCGCCGTTCTCCCAAGCAAAGAAGGGAACTGACATCGAACCGGGCCACTCTGCCGACCACAAGACTTTCCCATCGGCTCGCGATAAGGCTTGCGCGACTTCGTTCTTCTTGCCGCGAGTCTCCGTCACAAAGACCCGATCGTCGCTAACAATCGGCCCGGAGTAACTCGGCCCCAACTCCACTCGCCACTTTTTCACGAGCGTGGCTTCATCAATTCGATCCGGCCACGCAGGCGTCGCAGCAGCTTGGCCATCGCGTAACGGGCCGCGCCACTGTGGCCATGTCACGGCTGAGTCGGCGGCGGTCACAGTCGTCGCGGCGCTCCCCAGCGCGAGGGCAAGGCACATGAAAACCGCAGTTCTAGGCGTTGCCAGAAACCTGATTAGCCGCTGGACGTTAGCCCGCGGTTCTTCAGGTAAGCCTGACACTGTCGCGTTCTGGCTCATGGTTTTCAGACAAAGCCGATTAGACGTGGCGACGGCGAAATCAAATAGAATGGATATCATCAGTGCCTCAAACATTCTTTTTTGGTTTAGGAGCCTTCTTGGGAACGACCTCGGTTTGCCGACGCAAAGTCTTGGCAAACTCTTCGAGATGCTGCATCGTGTCGCAGAAAGCGGAGTATCGAAGTCGCGTCCGAATTTCCGTCGTCAACCCTTGTCCGCCAACAACGATAGCGGTGTTGGTTTTGGATGCTTCGTCAAACAAGCGATTGAATCCCGCGATGAAGGCGGACTCGTCCGGAACAAACGAAACACTCAAGCAGAGCATTTCCGGCTTGTGTTGTTTGATAGCGTTGACCAGCGAGTCAAACGGGATCGACGAACCGAGTAACTTGGCATCCCAGCCGACTGCGCGAAGCACAATCTCAGACATCGCTACCGGCAATGAGTACTGATCTCCTTCAATCGTTGCTCCCAACGCAACGAGACCAGAATTCGGAGTCGCCTGCTTCGATCGCAGTTCATGCAGGACTCCCAGAGCGATCTGGCAAGAAGACCGCTCTTGATAGATGTCAGCTTCGTGACACATCCACTTCTCGCCGATGATCCGGAACGCTACGGCGATCACTTCGTCGAAAATCTGACTTACTGGCTGACCGGCCAGAAAAAGATCAAATACGATCGCTCGGCAAGCTTGTTCGTTGTTGGCGAGCAGTTCCTCAGCCAAACGCTCGGCACAGTTCTCAATCCGTCGAGCTTTGCGATTGTCGGTTCCCGGCATAGCCAGTATTCGAGGTTCGACAACCGCATGATTTTGCTCACGCGCAAACCGCAAAGCTTCTTGAACCGGAATCCGCCGATGCCCGCCCGCCGTTTTCACGGTCATTAACAGGCCTTGGTCGCACCAGCGTTTGAGTGACGATTCGCTCGCCCCAATCGCTTCGGCAACTTGTTTGGGCGAAAGAAGCTGTTCCATAAACTCAGAGCCTTCGTTGGTTTCACGGTCGTCTGCTGTTGTCGTGCCGCGCAAAATGGTAGCCATACCACCACCGCTACTCCAATCTAAAACGTCCAGATCGTTCTATTCGTTTCGCGGCTTGATTGACATCTTGTGATGACGCTCACTCAGTTCTTTCAAGTTATTTCGCGTTTGTGGGATCTCAACGATTGAACAATCGAATTCACAACACAATCAAAACGTTCTAATGACACAGAATGGCAGGGGCGGAAGGAACTCCAATCGAGGCTTGGCTCAAATCGCTCAACGCGTCCACACGAACTGTAGCATGCCCGCCACTCCTGGATCGATCGCCAGTTCGTCGCGCCGACTGCCAGAGAACTTCTCCGCCTGGAAAATCTGCCGGTCAAAGACGTAGGCGGCTGAAAGGTCGACCCTCCATCCGCGGCCAAATTGGCGTTCTAGGCCGACCGTTAGGCGCTGGTCGAACAGATAGGTTCGTTCACGGCCCCTGAGGCGGTCCGCCAGCAGGAACGTTTCGCTCACGGTCCGATAGGCTCCGTAGACGCTCCACGCATCGCCTAGCGACTGGCGAACGAGCACCTGCACATTGTTCAGCGGCCGGTAGCTGGCCGTAATAGTCAGGGACTCAGTTGGTCGATAGTCGAGAGAGAACGGGATACCCAGGTTCGCCTGGAACTGAGGGGTCGGCCGCCAGGTGTAGGACACGCCCGGAATAGGAAAGATGATTTGACCGGTGGGAGAATAGAACAGGCTGAAATTCCAAGCGTCGAACTCACCGCTGGGGACGGTTAGGAACCCTAGCAGCGTGACGGTCAAGTCGCGCAGATCCGTGAACGGACGATCGCTCGGAGAACCGACACGAAACATGCCGCCAGACCGCCAGCCGTTCTCGTGCGAGCGGATGTGCATAGCGCCAACATCAATGTCCCACAATTCGTCTGGCATGGAAAGCCCCGAATCAGGCAACACAGCCGAAGTGTTGATCCCCAACCGCTGGACACTCCCCAATCCCAGCCAGATTCCATTGGGAGCAATATGTAACGGAAAGGCAACCTCGAATTCCTCGCTATTCATGGCCAAGTAGTCCGGCTGATTCCGAATTTTTTGCTGAGGAATCCACCACAGCCGCGAGGTGAATGGCGATCGGCCGCCATCGTCAGCCCCGAATCGACGGTCGGGGGGCGAATCAACTGATCGCGCGGGTTCACCGAGGATACTCTCGTCGAGATGTGGTAACGACTGGAATAGCGGGACCGAGCCGTCTTCAAGCCAGGTCAACTGCTCGGTTGACTGGATTTCCAGTGACTGAAAGGGAGCAGAAACTTGCAGTTGCTCTTCCGCCAATAGACCGCCAGCCAGTGCTGACCAGCAAATGCACAAGGTCAGCATCGCCGCTGGAGTCAAATTCCGAAAGACAAAGTTTCTCACCAACCCTCCTGTTTAAGCCATGACGCGAGGGAGAATAGTTGAACCAACTCCGACGCACAACATCAATACGTTCATATCGTTCGC
>CAIJTL010001463.1 GCA_903823545.1 uncultured Planctomycetaceae bacterium | reverse complement strand
GAGTGGCGGCTGCGCTCACGATCGACCACCCGATGCGATGGCAGCAGTCGCTCCTTTTCAGCAGTATCTCGATCCACGCACGGACTGGTCTGCGATTCAACGAGTCGTTTTGATGCCGTTGGCTAATCAAACAGCCTATCCGAAAGTGTCGGAAGAAATGCAGACGAACTTGGCAGCGGAACTACAACGCGCTGGCCGGTTCGACATCGTCGTAGCGACAAAGGAAGAGGCCAGCGCGAAGGCACGCGATATCTTCGCGAAAGGGCAGTTCGATGAAGTCGAATTGCTCCGAATTGCTCGCGATTACCAAGCACAAGCGGTCTTGTTCGGACAGGTCACTCAATATCACCCTTACAATCCACCTCGAGTTGGTTTGTCTTTGTTGATGATTCATCCTGCCGAAGGGATCGCAATTGCGACCAGCGATGGCCTGTGGGACGCGAGAGAAATCGCCACTGCGAATCAAGCGAAGCAGCTCTACGGAAAATCGTTGAGCTGGCCGCAAAGCATGATCGGCGCCGATCGAGTACTCGAATCTCCGGACGTCTTTCAACGGTTCGTCAGCCAACAGATTGCAGTTTCACTGATGCCTTCAGGTTTGCGTGACAATCAACCGCTCATGAATGGGCCGCAGAATTTCGTCATGCCAGTTTCCAATCAATCGGCAGTCGATATGGCTCCGTTTGTGCCTCCCGTCAGCGGTGACGAATCATTCATGGAACCGGAGAGACCGAACAATCCGTAACTTCGGCGCGACCTGTGTTCTGTTCGTGCCGTCCGGCAGGATTCGCCAGCAAGTCAATTGCCCCCCCTTCGACTCACGAGGTGCCGTAGACCATGAAAAATGTCCGCGTGCAATCTGACTCGAAGGGACAGCATGGACAAAGCCACGATCATCGGACTGATATCAGCATTCGGAATCGTTATCGGCGCGGCGTACCATCAAACGCACGGCAATTTGATGGCGTTCTACAGTACGGAAGGTGTATTGCTGGTCGTTGTCGGTGCGATCTTCGCCACGATGATCAGTATGCCGATGAACAATTTCAAAGAAATCTTTCGTATCACCAAAAAGTGCCTCTTCTACAAAGAAGCATCGCTCCCCGCTCTGATTCAAACTCTTGTCGAATTTGCCACAATCGCACGCAAAGATGGTCTGCTGGCACTCGAAGGCCAAGTGGAATCGATCGACGATCCGTTTCTGGCCAAGGGGCTGCGAATGGTGATCGACGGCACCGATCATCACGAAGTCGAAATGAATCTCCGCTTGGAACTGGCTGCGATGGCCGAACGCCATGCCGCTGGCAAGAAGATGTTCGCCACGATGGGCAACTACGGCCCGGCTTACGGATTGATGGCAACGATCATCGGTCAAGTCGTGATGTTCCAGAACATGGGTGGCGACATCAGCGCAATCGGAGCTGGTCTGTCGGTTGCATTGCTGGGAACGCTGTATGGCTCGGTCATGGCCAACATTGTTTGCTCCCCATTCGCCGACAAGTTGGGTTTGCGAGCCAGTCAAGAAGCGATGCTCAAAGAACTACAACTGCATGGAATCTTAGGGATCGCTCAAGGCGATTCGCCAACCGCCTTGAAACAGAAACTTGTCGGCTTCGTCGATGGACGTGGTGCAGCGCGAATCGAAGTCGGCAAATAGACCAACTACTAGCAATGATAATTACAGGCGAGCTGGAGGGCGTCAGCTCCCGCACAACGCATGCAGGTCCGGGGGCTAACGCCCTCCGGCTCACCGACTCTTCGGTGATAGATCGGATCAATCATGTCAGGCGGTATGCCACACAAGAAGGGCGGACACGAAGAGGGTGGTGGCCACGCCCCTGCGTGGATCGTCAGCTTCGCCGACATGGTGATCCTGCTGATGAGCTTCTTCGTGTTGCTCTTGGCAACGAGTTCCCAGAAGACTGCAACAGACGAAGATCTGTTAAAGATATTGGCCTCCGTCAAAGTGGGCTTTGGCTACATGCCCAAGGCGAACTCGAAGGATCCAATCGACATCGCTGCATTCCAAGTCTTGTCACAACGCCGACGTGGCGGCAGTGGCAGCGGGAACCAGTGGCAACAAACGGCCGCGATCGAAGGAAGCAAGAACAAAGAACGGGATACTTGGCTGAAAGCACAAGCGACTCTCGGTCGCCCCGTTTACTTCACGTCTCACTCTACCAAAGTGCCGTCGAGTGCCTCGCAAGACCTCGAGCAGATCGCGGAACTAATTCGTCATCACTATCGAGCTGTTGTGATTCAAGGTCATTGCTCCCCCGAAGAGGCCAAACAAGATCCTTCAGGGGGCCACGATTTGGCGTTTCGTCGGGCAGTCGCCTTGAAAATGGCGTTGGAAGATCGAGGGATCGCCGCGTCACGTCTACGTTTAGTGACCTGCTCGTTCCATGCGGTCCCTCCAGGACTCGAAGCGAAAGAAAAACAACTCGCCGTCGTTACGATGGGGAACTACATGTTGCCATCGGATGGCAACACGTTGGCCGAGCCCAGCATTCCAACAAAACAAACTAAAAATCTCAGTGGACCTCATCCATGAAATCGACACGATGGATCGCTGTCGCCCTTTGCTTGATTGCCTCGCCTGCCGTTGTTCTCTCCGAGGACGATGCGCCGGCGTTCGAGCAGCCAGAGTCTCTTCAGGCAACTTCCCAAGATGCTCAACAAAACGAAACGCCGTTGACGCTGCCGCTCTCTTTTGATGCGGAGTTGGAGCAACTTCGCCAAGACATTGCGACCACCAAACAACTGCGAGAGAAGTCGGCCTCCGAAGCTGGCCAACCTTACGAAAGTGACGCGGCTGCGGCCCAAGAACAGCGCCGCATCTTGTTGGAGTTACTGACGAAGCTGGCTGCGAAAAAAGTCGAAGCCAAATCAACTTGGGAACCACCACCGCCACCACGAGTCATCCCACCGCCTCCCGCACCGAAAATTGACGATGCTCATACCGCTGCTGCAAAGTCTGATTCAGTCAACTCGGCTACAACTCCCACGCACCCGTTGATCACAGAGAAGATTGTTGACCCATATGCACTCGGCCGAGCTCTGTTTCGAGCGGGCGATTACGTCGGTGCCGAACAAGCTTTTCGCAAAGTCACCGCCACGAATGAAAACCGAGTCCTCTTGCAGTACTTGGTCGCCACTTGCCTGAGAAAACAATCCAGATGGGAGCAAGCCGCTAAGGCTTATCGCACGATTGCCGAACAAAAAGAGGATCCGACGTTGCGTGATCTCGCGATCTGGCAGTTGGACAACATCCGTTGGAATCAAAGCACCAACACGCAACTAGAAGAGCTGCGAAAACTCAGACAGCCTCTCGAATCACCGCCTGAACCATCGCCAACAAAACCAACCACTCCACCGATTCAGTGAACCACTCAGTGGTTCAAGAACACGAACGCGTATTGAGTTTCGATCGACAATTGCGCTGCGATGTGTGCCCGATTGATGAAGCCTGAGTTTTCGCGAGTTCAGTTCTGACTGACCTTGTTTTATCGAGCAATAGCACCGCTATCCCTCAACCCACACCGGCCCCCGCCGGTCATCCGAGCGTAATCCTGCTGTTCCAGATTCCGCAGGTTCGGATACTTCTTGTACAAGACGCGTTGTAACTCGGTCATCTTTTTCAGTGGGACACCACTCGTAAACCGAATGACGATTCCGGTCGCATCGAGACACAACACCGTTCCTTCGATGGTAAGTTCGCTGCCGTCGCTGAACTTCATGACTCCACCGATTGAATCGCTGTCTTTGATTGAATCAGGCCCCCGACGACATAGGCGGCAGCTCGTCTCTGCGAGATCAAGAACGACGAACATCTTGCCATCGACAGACAAGCGAGGCCGCTCGGCGAGTGG
>CAIJTL010001462.1 GCA_903823545.1 uncultured Planctomycetaceae bacterium | reverse complement strand
TCTTGAAGCTCGCGACTCCGGCAGCGGTTTGTGATGTCGATAAGAAGCGGCTTGCGGCGGCGGTCGGTCGAGTCGAAAAAGAGACGAAGAAACCGTGCGAAGGGTTCGGCGACTATCGCAAGTTGCTCGATCGGAAAGACATTGATGCGGTGGTTGTTTCGACTCCCGATCATTGGCACGCGCTAACGACGATTCATGCCTGCCAAGCGGGCAAAGATGTGTACTGCGAAAAGCCGTTGAGCCTGACGATCGTCGAAGGACGCAAGATGGTCGAAGCGGCTCGCACACATGGCCGCATCGTGCAGACCGGTTCGCAACAGCGTTCCGATGATCGCTTCCGTCTGGCGTGCGAGTTGGTTCGCAATGGACGGCTCGGCAAGTTGGAGCGAGTCATGGTCGGGTTGCCCGGTTCCAACTTCGGTGGGCCACCGGTTCCGGACAGCGATCCGCCCGCAGAGCTCGATTACGACATGTGGCTCGGTCCCGCTCCGCAGCGGACCTACAACGTCAAGCGAGTTCATTACAACTTTCGCTTTTTTTGGGATTACTCCGGCGGGCAGATGACGAACTTCGGAGCACACCACATCGACATCGCTCAATGGGGCTTGGGAATGGATGAGTCTGGACCGGTCGCCGTCGAAGGGACCGCGACGTTCGGCACCGAAAAGGGATACGAAGTCACGCAGTCTTGCCGCATCACTCACACGTACTCAACCGGCGTGAAAATGATCGTCGGCCAAGGGGAAAAGGATTGCCCGGGCGGCGTGACGTTTATCGGTTCTGAAGGAACGATCTTCGTCGATCGCGGCAAGATCACGAGTACTCCTGAAGACCTCGTCAAGCAAGCTCTCAAAGAGGACGAAGTGAAGCTGTACGTCAGCAAGAACCATCACCAGAACTTCTTGGACTGCATCAAGTCCCGCAAGCTGCCGATCTGCGATGTCGAGATCGGGCATCGCTCGGCAACCGTCTGTCACCTCAGCAACATCGCCGTGCGACTCGGTCGCCGTATTCAATGGGACGCCGTCAACGAACAAATCGTCGGCGACGCCGATGCCGCAAAATGGATTTCACGTCCGTATCGCGAACCGTGGAAGTTGGCGTAGCTGGAATTGGCAGGAAGTACGATGTCACGAATTGAAGAACTTCGGGACGAGATACTCAACTTCGATGATGGTTCGTGCCGCGACATTAATTTTGATCGCATTGAGTGCGACGGTGTGGTTGCGATTATCGAATCGCTGTTGAATAACTCTTCGACGGCCACAGGCTCTGATGGCTGGGGCGATCCGTTAGACACTCTAGAAATCAACGCGACCGACATTTGTAGCCGTGCCCAGAAGAAGTCGTTCTGCCACTTGTGCTTATCAGATGTCGCAGACCTTTTTCGTGAGCTTCAAATTTTCGTTTGTTACGAAGATTCTGGAATGCCATTCATTGAGTTGACTTTTTTCCCAGTCGACTTGTTGCCTATTTTCACTCCACAAAAACTATTCAATGAACTGATCCGTTTGGCGACACTCGGTCACGCAGGAAATTTTTTCTTGCGATACGAAAACGTAAGTTGGCAATTCGGACCAAGCGGCCCTGGAACTGGGGTAATCGTGACTTGGCATGACATCCGAGAGTCCAAGCTTTTTGATTTGTGAATTTCATTGAGACGTTACTTCCACTTCAGAATGTCTCGAACTCCGTCACTATGAAATCGTGCCCCCTGTACTTTTCGTGATCCGCATCATGCAACCTCAAATTCAAACCATCTCTGAGCTGACTGGTGAGATCAAAGATCTCATTGAGGGGAACTTGCCGGAGGTGTGGGTGCAGGGGGAAGTTTCCAACTGCATCAAGGCGAGTTC
>CAIJTL010001461.1 GCA_903823545.1 uncultured Planctomycetaceae bacterium | reverse complement strand
GTCATCATCGGTCAACGCCCGGGTAGCGCGAACTATGACCTCGCCGTCAGCCACGGTTTTAAGCCAATGTCGATTGCAGAGGCTGTTAAGCAAGCCGATCTCGTCAACATCCTGCTCCCAGACGAAGTGCAGGGAGATATCTACAAGTCCGAAATTCGTCCGAATTTGAAGAAGGGCGCATTATTGATGTGCTCGCACGGATTCAACATTCACTTCGGCCAAGTTGTTCCACCAACGGGTCACGACGCAGCACTGGTCGCACCGAAGGGCCCAGGCCACCTCGTCCGAAGTGAATACGAAAAGGGCGGCGGCGTTCCAAGCCTGATTGCCCTCCTTCCAGGTGCTTCAGAAGAATCGCGTAAGCTTGCCCTTGCCTATGCTAAGGGTATTGGTGGCACCCGCGGTGGCGTTATCGAAACAACTTTCGCGGAAGAAACCGAAACCGATCTCTTCGGCGAACAGGTCGTTCTCTGCGGTGGCGTCAGCGCATTGGTCAAAGCTGGCTTTGAAGTCCTTGTCGAAGCAGGTTACCAACCAGAAATGGCCTACTTCGAATGCATGCACGAATTGAAGCTTATCGTCGACCTCTTCTACCAAGGCGGCTTGAACTACATGCGCTATAGCGTGTCGAACACTGCGGAATATGGCGACTACACTCGCGGTCCGCGCATCGTCACCGAGCAAACCAAGGCAGAGATGAAGAAGATCCTTCACGAAATCCAATCTGGCCAATTTGCCCGCGATTGGATTCTGGAAAACAAGGCCAACCAAGCTAGCTTCCAGGCGATCCGCCGCCGCGAACGCAATCACCCACTGGAAGTGGTCGGCAAGCAACTCCGCCGCATGATGAGCTGGATCAAGGCCAAAGAATACTAATGTCAATCCAACCCAACTCACGAAGCGCCAGCGAATGGCCGAGCTTCAAATGAACTCGCCGCACGCTGGCGCTTCTCGTTGGTTCTCACAAATTAGTCTCCTCATTGTCCTCGTAGCTCAATTGGATAGAGCGTCGGCCTCCGAAGCCGAAGGTTGTAGGTTCGATCCCTATCGAGGATATTTGAAAGTAGATGTCGCTCTTACTCCTACCAAATTTCACGGGCAAATTTGCTCGCCCGGACTTGGCATAGCGGAAATTTTCAGGTCTCGATATAGTCCGCGTCTCTTCGGGCTCAGCCCGACGTATCCTGTGGACGAAAACGTGGTGAGGAAGAACCGGTCGTGGGCCGCACTCAGTTCCTTGGCACGCGGGCAAAAGCTCGAATAGCTCGCTCATCAAAGCGACATCTGCCATTGGAACGCGCCAGGTTCGATGGCTTTTGATGGTGACGTAATTTCGCGTCCGGCGTGTCGGTCCTGGATTCCTCTTGCTCGGAAAATTGATCCTTGAGCTTTTCAGAAGTTGGACTCTCAGAGTCCGTAGTTCGTGCCGTGACAGCGGCTGGTTACACCGTTCCTACCCCCATTCAGGCTCAGTCCATTCCAATCGTGATCTCTGGTCGCGATCTACTCGGAGTGGCTCAAACAGGCACTGGAAAGACCGCAGCGTTTGCACTGCCGATCATTCATCGGCTGCTGGCAGATCGCACGCTTCCTGCAACGTCAAATGATTCTGCGCCCCGATCCGCAAACGGACCGTCGGCTGATGGCCGCACCGATCGACGACCTCAATTTCAACGTGACGCTGCAGACCGAAATATCCGGCCCACGGCAAACGCTCGTAAGATTCGCGTGTTGGTTCTGTCTCCAACTCGAGAGTTGGCGTGCCAGATCGGCGACAGCTTTGCCAAGTACAGCGCGGGCACTCCACTGCGCCACACCACTGTCTTTGGCGGAGTGAGCCAGTTTCACCAAGTGAAAGCCTTACGGCACGGCGTCGACATTCTCGTCGCAACTCCAGGCCGATTGATGGATCTGCGTGAGCAAGGATTTATTGACCTCAGTCACGTACAAATTTTTGTCCTCGACGAAGCTGACCGAATGCTCGACATGGGCTTTTTGCCGGTCGTGCGACGAATTGCGGAAATGTTGCCAATCGTTCGACAAACACTGTTCTTCTCGGCCACAATGCCGCCAGAAGTTCGTAACTTGGCCGACACGATTCTCAAAGACCCAGCAAGTGTTGAGATCGCTCCGGTCGCAACAACTGCCGACAATATCGAACAGTCCGTCTACTTTGTGGAAAAGGCAGACAAGATCCGTTTGCTCCGCCACTTTCTCAAGCAGCCAGAGGTTGTGCGAACACTGGTCTTCATCAAGACAAAGCATGCCGCTGATCGAGTTGCCGACCAGTTGGATGCCTCCGGTTTCCGAGTCGAAGCGATTCACGGCAACCGATCACAATCACAACGCCAGCGAGCCCTCGACAGTTTCAAATGCGGTCGATCGACCGTTTTGATCGCAACCGATCTGGCGGCTCGTGGTATTGACGTTGACGGCATCACGCACGTCATCAACTTTGATCTGCCCATGGAGATCGACAACTACGTCCATCGGATTGGTCGCACGGCGCGAGCCGGCGCCAGCGGCATTGCGATTACGTTTTGTTCAGGCGAAGAGCGAGGCCGGCTGCGAGCGATCGAACGGCTGATTCGCCAACATCTAGAAGTTCGCAACGATCTTCCGAAGTTTGTTGCTGAACCGGCTCCGCAACGATCTAGTAGCCTCGTTGGCAACGGAACTCGTTCACGTCGCCCAGATACTCATCACAATGAAGTTGGCGATAACTTTGCAGAAGGTGTTGAACTGAGCGATGAAGAAATCTTCATTGCTCGCCGCCGTGAGGCTGACGCTGGTCCACAAAAAAGCCGCTCGCAGCAACGCCCACTCGCTGGCGATCGACAAAATCAATCGTCTCGCAACCAAGGTGGCTCTCAAGGTGCGGCGCCGCGACACGGCAACGGTTCACGAGGTCCACGTCGCTTTGGAAAGCAAGGTGGCAATGCTGGACGAAATGGCGGAAGCGGAAAGCCCCACCGCCCATTCGCAAGCTCAACGCGCTAATGAATCCGGACAACGTCATCTGAATTCTGTCCGCCAAACCGCTCAGGTCTCGGAAAAAATCGGATGCGTCCGAAAAGTGTTCTCCAACAGTTTGCCCAGAACACTTCGGCTTGAAACGAAGAAAGGCCGTGAATTTTCACGGCCTTTCTTCGTTTGATCATCTGCGTAAGACACTCGAACTCACGCACTCGCTCGATGGCGACGATCACCTTGATCGCGCAGCTCTGCCAATTTCTGTTCGATCTCGGCTAACTGACCAACCATGCGTTCTTGAACCTCGAGCAGCAGAGCCGCTGCCTCCAGGCAGGCTGTTTCACGTCGCTCGACATTTTGCGATCTCTTATCGAAACGCAAGAAAGTTTGGTTAAGCTTTTCAACAACTCGCCCCAATTCCTGAGCGGTTGCCTCTTGCGTCGGTTCAGACGTCGAATCTATCTGCACTCTTTGTTGATCGG
>CAIJTL010001460.1 GCA_903823545.1 uncultured Planctomycetaceae bacterium | reverse complement strand
CCTCGGATAACCGCATAGAAAACACGAGGTTTCTCGCGAGATCTCGCTAAAGACCAGAAAAGGTTTCGTGGAGCACGTTTTCAACGTGCTCGCAACAAACCGAAATTGGCACGTTGAAATCGTGCCCCACGCCATTGATTCACAGACTCTGAGCCCGGATGCACGCAAAGTGCAATTGAAGCACGGACTCATTGAGATGCTAATTTCGGGGCGATAGATGTTTCTCGATCCAACAGATCAACGCCTGAGCCACTTCTTCCTTGGTCCCTTTCCAGCTCTCAATCGGCTGGCCCGTCGCGTCAATCAATTCGACGGAATTCGTCAGTGAGCCAATTGCGCTGGGGTCATTCAGCACGACGACGTCGCAGTTCTTGGCTCGCAACTTCTGCAAAGCATTCTCTCGCGAGTTACTCGCTTCGAGAGCAAAGCCAACAATCCAGCGATTCCCTTTCTGTCGACCGAGTCCCGCAAGAACGTCATCTGTTTCGATCATCTCAATCGTGATCGGCCCACCTGTTTTGGCAATCTTCCCGGTCACGCGATGCAACGGCTTGTAGTCGCACACAGCGGCGGCGGCGATCACTCCGTTGCATTGCGGAAACGCCGCTTCACAGGCATTCCTCATCTCGTCGGTGGTTTGGACAGATCGAACATCGCACCCGTTCGGGGGAGTGATATCAACCGGTCCGGTGACCAAGACGACTTCGTGCCCTTTCGCTACGGCGTCCGCCGCGAGTGCGTAGCCCATGCGACCGCTGCTGGCATTTGACAGATACCGAACATCATCCAAATACTCACGAGTCGGTCCCGCCGTGATCAAAATCCGCATGAATGTCACTCGCTCTCGTTCAAGCCAACCTTTCTGTTGGCATCCAGTCTTCGCGTTCAACTTGTGTGGTCGCGAGCTGAACGCGACATTGTCTGCGAACGATAATAACACCACCTTGAGGCTCCGCCACGCGAGGCGCTTCAAGTAATGTCAGGTTTGGAACGATGAGCCGCCAAATGCCACAACGGTCACGAACGAATAACCTCGTTCAATCCGTATTACTCATCATCGCGATTTGCTGTTGTCGCAGTCAGGCGCTCCATGCGCAATCAGTCAATCAGCCAAGCCCAACACCTTCAACATCAAGTGACTGGCAGATTCTAATCACGCCGATCAATGTCGACGCGGCCAATCCCTGGGAGTACTCACGGCGTTCTGGTGTTTTGAGTCCAGGCCGATCGGCATTTGGGCGAGTCTGGAATCGACCGTTTCCATCAACTACTCCTCGCCACAATGAGCTGTTCCCAACGCTGCCGCCCCCTGCCCCACATTTCGCACAAACTCACGAAACGCGACAGATCGGAACGTCCGTCATGGGGATTCCGCTCATCGCACACCTCTATGGGTCAAGCGGCCCCAAGACGCTGATCTTCGGTGCGATTCACGGAGATGAGCCAACGACCGCCAGCGTGACTCGGCAACTTGTCGAATATCTCAACACTCATCCGAATGCGGTATTGGGACGACGGGTAATCGTCATTCCCGTCGCTAATCCCGATGGGCTGGCACGTCGGACGCGAGTCAACGCGAGACAAATTGATTTGAACCGCAACTTCCCTGCGATGAACTTCGCCGTCAGCCAGAAAGGGCGATACTTCGGTGGCGAGCAACCTGCCAGTGAACCAGAAATACAATCGCTCATTCTGTTGATCGACGACTGGAAACCGGACCGCATCATCACGATTCACTCCATAGCTCGCGGCAAACATGGCAACAACTTCGATGGTCCAGCCGATGCCCTCGCTCAACTCATGAGCCGCCACAATGGCTACGCCGTCTTGCCGTCAATCGGCTATCCAACACCCGGCAGCTTCGGCTCATGGTCGGGAATTGATCGCCAAACTCCGACAATCACTCTGGAACTCCCCAGCGATGCCACCGGCGAGACTTGCTGGCAAGAATGTCGTGAGGCTTTGTTGGCGGCGATTCGCACCGATTGAGTTGCAGGATCGCGAGGGTGATCCGCACGGTATTTCTTTAGTGCGCGATCGAGAACGACGACCGTCAATCAGTCTCTAGGGGTGCTTGGAGATTGAATTTCGTAACGAACCGTCTAGCGAAATTATTCATCTCAAGCCAATCGGTTCTTCATTAGTCTTTGTGTCCAATCGGCTAACTTGGGCAGTCACATAGGAATTTCGCGGGCCAACGCGAAGGTGTCACTGTTACACGTTACTTGAGAATTTCATTTCTTAATCAGGAGCCTTCAATGACCACCACGCTAGATGGGACGAGCGGGTCGTCCAGCAGCAATGACCTCAGTTTACTGATTTCTCGCTTGGATGAATTGCAGCGACGTAGTGATGCGTTGACGACTGCATTGGAACGATCACGGCAGACACGCCGAACCATCATGGTTGCGTTTCTGGCCTTTGTGCTCATAGCCGGTTGGCGTTTCTATGCACTCGCCAACACGATCCGCAGCAAGGAGTACCAAGACCGCCTGATGGTCGCGTTACAGAAGTCGGTTGCCACGAATCAGGACACGTTCTCGAAAGAGGCTCAACGACTCGTTGATGGAATCACTCCTGTGGTGACAACGGCCTTTACCGATCAAGGCAAAAAAGATTTGCCGCTGTTCATGCAGGTGATCGACAAGGAACGTCAACTCCTGATGGATGGGATGCCGCAGCGGATGTCAGATCGTGTTGAAAAGCATCACCATTCCATGCTTCGCCGTCACGAGAAGTTAATTCAGACTGAGTTCCCAACAGTTCAGAACGCTGAAGTGCGCGATCGCATGATGGCAAATGTCTGCACCGCTTTGGATCGCCTGATTAAGAAGTATTACGTCGATGAATTTCAGAAGGAGTTCCAAAAGATGTCAGCATCGTGGAATGACTTCCCGCCTGCTGATGTGCCGGGGGCGGGAGACCCGCCACTCGAAGAACAATTGTTGGGTGAATTGATGGACTTGGTTGCCGTGAAGATGTCGCGGCATCGAACTGGCACCGCACCGTGAGGCAACTCCCAATTGTTTGATTTCCACAATTCATTGTGACGACCAATCGGTCGCTCTTACAGAAGGTTTTTTCATGAGCACACCAACTCCAAGTTCTTCAGCCGCGTCAGCTCAAGGTCTCGCAAGTCGTATTGATCAACTCACAAAGCAAATTGCCCAGCACGAAACAGCGACAAAACGCGCGGCGAGCACGATGGGAACGGTCGGGCTTCTTTCGCTTGTTTTGATCTCGGTGTACTTCTTCTTCGGATACGTGCAGATTGCCGAACTGCTCGAACCGAACGAATTGGTTCCGCTTGGTGCTAGCATGTTGGAGAGCAACCTTCCCGCAGCACGCCAGGCGATTATCAAACAGGTTTCGGATTCCGCACCGGCATGGGCTGAGCAAGTCAGCCAGCAAGCAAGAGGCGCATTGCCGTCACTCCGAACGAAGCTTGAAGATTATGTCATGGAGCAAACCGACGTTTTGCTTGGACAAGCAACGAGTGTAACCGAACAGCAGTTTCAAAAGACGATCCAAGAAAATCGTGAACTGCTCGATCGTGGTTTCAAAGAACTCGCAGCCAGTGAAAACCTGTCGGAAGAAGTTCTCAATACGCTCGTCATCGCGCTCGAACAACAACTGCAAGCGGACATGAAATCGCAAGCAGAAACAGTTTTGGAAACGCTGCGTCACCTCAGTGATCGTGTCAAGCGTTTGGAGGTTGGTAAAAGTAACGACGAAGAAGAACGGATCGAGCGACGAGTCCTCATGTTGGCTCGACGGCTCCAGTTGAACGAAGCCGATCCACGTCCGATTCACGCCCCCGTTGTGACGTCGATAATTACAGAGGAGCCTGCGTTCAAGGATGAGTCATCCGGCAATAAGTCCGATAAGGAGATCGAAACGAAGGCACCAGAATCGAAAGTCGAATCGTCCGCGAATGAGAGCAGCAACGTTGACGACAAGTAATACGACTTCAAACCGAGGCGAGTTAATGGTGTCGCACATCACTAACTCGCCTCGTTACTGCTTCGTCCCGAGCAGTTAGAGGGCTATTCGACGCAGTTCAAGCAATCCACTCGCCGACGATCTCCTTGACCTCTTCAAACTCCAGCGTGTCGTGAGCCATCAAGTTGTCAGCGAGATCGGCGATCGCTGACCAGTTTGGTTCCGAATCCATCATCTGACGCAGCTCGACCGTGGTCTGTTCGAGGTATTCGAGCCGTCGCCGAGGATTGTCGACGAGCTGTTCGGCAAAAGCCCAAGCCGCTTTCCAGTCAGCGGCCCATTCGGCAACTAGTCCGGGGTGAAACGGATCGCCGCTGTAAAGCATCTCGGCCACAGGCCCCGCCAGCGAAACCTGGATCGCCCGCTCTCGATACTGACGTTCGGTTAATCGAGACATCCGCCAGACAATCTGAGTGTCGCCGAACCGTCTCGGCCCGTCGTCGTTGTCTGGTTCGATCGTCACTGAACGGACCTTCGCACCCAGATAGATTGCCATGAAGGCATGCCCCGCTTCGTGATACGCAGTGAGTTCGACAGAT
>CAIJTL010001459.1 GCA_903823545.1 uncultured Planctomycetaceae bacterium | reverse complement strand
CGCCGTCGTCGGTACTCCAAACCATGAGGTTGGTGAGTTGGTCAAAGCGGTGCTCGTTCTGAGTCCGACAGTACGATTCGATCGCAAAGCATTCGACGATTATTGCCACGAAAATCTGGCCGCCCACAAACGACCGAAGATCGTGGAGATCATCTCGGGGGACTTGCCGCGTAACTTCCTCGGAAAGGTCTTACGACGTCAGCTTCGGGTGGCGTCACCAAATGCGGATGTCGCATCCATAAGCACCAAAACTTTGATTGGTGGAGAGTCGAAGTCACTTCCGTCCGAATTCAATGGTCGCACTGACGAAGTCCTCGCTACTGCTTTGCGAGAGTGAGTTAATCATGATGACACGCTTTCCACGAACTGACGTTGTTAAAGGTCATGGCGAGTTAACGCGGTGGTGTGATCGTGTCTTGAAAGGGAGCGAATCAGAAGCCGTTGATCGAAACACCGAGTTATTCAGTGTCCCAGACGAGTTGCATCTCAGCTTGTCCGAGTTGTTCGCAAATCAAACTCGCTGGTTATTTACATCGGTTCGCGACCGAATGCAGTTGCTTGAACGCTGTGTTGAATCGGTCGCGGTAAGTGCACGCACTTGGGTCGACGTGGCCTGTGAGATTAAACAGATTCCAGCGGATAGCCCTTGCCGTGCAGAAGAGATTTTGTCGGGCCCTGTGATCGCTTTGCGATATCTCCGGCTCTTGCAGCGGAACTTAAAAGCGATCGAAACGGGAAACGAGAACTCGCTACCTGGGCGACTAACTCGTTCCACTGATGGACGCTGGCACGTTCCAGTGCTGCCGATGACTCGCGATTTGTTTGACCCCGTATGCTTCGTGAACTTCAAGGCAAACGTTTGGTTGCGAGCGGGACTCTTTGAAGAAGATGCCATTGCAGCGACTCATCCTCTGGCCAATCATATTCCCGCAACAAGTTTGATTCTCGGTGCAGGAAATGTCACCGGAATCGTAGCGGCAGATTTGCTCGGCAAGCTGTTTCAGGATCAACACACGGCGCTCGTTAAACTGCATCCGCTGACTGCCGCGATGCAGCCTGTTTTTGAGCATGCATTTGAACCGCTGATCGACGCGGGATGCTTGCGATTTATCGCTGGTGGTTCGGAACTCGGAGCATGCGCTGCGGAGCATCCGTTGGTCGATGACGTGCATGTGACCGGATCGGTGGCCGCCCATGATGCGATTGTCTGGGGCAAGCCTGGAGTTGGTCGCGATCAACGTCGGCGAGAAAACGAGCCGCAACTCGCCAAGTCGATTACGAGTGAACTTGGCAGCGTGACGCCTTGGATCATCGTTCCGGGTCGTTATTCAGAAATGCAACTGCAATCGCAAGCGGAGAACGTTGCAGCTTCGATCGTCAACAACGCGGGCTTCAACTGCGTCGGGACACGAGTACTTGTCACATGGAAGCACTGGCCGCAGCGAGAAGATTTTCTGTCGCGTCTGCAGGCGATTCTCTGTCGGCTTCCTCGGCGTGTGGCGTATTACCCTGGTGCCGTCGAACGCTTTGAGCGGTTCACTGGATGTCATCTTTCTGGCATGGCTTGGTCGATGACGGGGCAGGGGGACGAATACGAAGAGCGTGATCGTGAGCCTCGAACGGAACATTCTCGGCTGCCGTGGACCTTGTTTCGCGATGTCGATCCTGAAGACTCTCCATTGTTTTGTCGGGAAGAGTCGTTCGTGCCTGTCTGTGCCGAGATGCCGCTGGACGCAAACGATGAGTTTGATTTTGTTGGTCGCGCAACTGATTTCGCGAACGAGTATTTGTGGGGAACGCTCTGTGCGACGCTCACAGTTCCTGACCACTTCAGGCATTCGACTCGCGGACGCAGCGAGCTGAATGCCGCTCTGACACGACTCCGTTACGGCACTGTCTGCATCAATCAATGGCCGGGAATCGCCTTCGCGCTGTTGAGTCTCCCGTGGGGCGGCCATCCAAGCAGCACGTTACTGAATCCACAAAGCGGAATTGGTTGGACGCACAACACGTTTGGCCTGAGATCGATCGAGAAGTCAGTTCTCGAAGGCCCGCTCACTGTCGTTCCGAAGCCACTTTGGAGCCCGTTGAATCAACACGCGGAACCGATCGCGTGGCATCTCCTGAATCTCTATCACAAGCCGTCACTGCGACACGTTGCCGAACTGACATATTCCGCCTTCGCATCGATTTTTCGATAGGCTGAGATTTCTGTCGCTGTACTTAGGGCTTTGGCGCGAGGTCAGGAACTTCGACTTGGATTTCGTTCCCAATGAGCCGCACGGGGTACGATTCTGTGCGAGTCTTTGAGTTCGGGTTGTCGAGCCATGTGCCAGATTTGATGCAGAAACGCCAAGCGTGCCACGGGCAGATGACGCCGTTGTCTTCAACGTAACCAGCGGCCAAAGAGGCTCCCATATGTGGGCAGAGATCGTTGATTGCTGAGTATTCTCCCTTCACAAAGAAGATCGCAATCATTTTCCCTTTCACGCAAAACGAACGCCCGCCACCTTCGGGAATGTCTCCCACATGGGCCACTGTTTGAAACTCTGCCATCGAACAACACCTCGGATTTTGGGGGACACTGATTGCGCGGCGAAGAGTACGGATCACGAGCCTGCCTCTCAATGTGAGGATTCAATGAAATCCTCTTGCTGAGAAAGTATCGGTTTGCTGAGTCGTGGCTGAGTTTCGAGCGGTCCAGTACGATTCCTTCCGTCACGTCAGTTATTCGCAGCGAGTCGCCTACTTCAACCACCGTTTCTGGCAGAATTATGAAACAGTCATTCGTCGTAGGATTGTCACTGTTGCTTGCTTGTTGTTGGAGCGGTCGTGTGCAGGCAGAGACGCCTCGTCCTTCTGTCGTGAAAGTCGAAGTCACCTCTGATGGCTTTCAATTGATTCGCAATAGTGAGCCTTTCCTCATTAAGGGTGTTGGCGGTGATCGCTTCCTGCCGGAGCTAAAGACGGCGGGAGGCAATTCGATTCGAACTTGGGGTGCAGACAAAGTCGGGCCGGTGCTTGATGAGGCTCAAAAGCTGGGGCTAACCGTGACCGTCGGCATTTGGCTCGGCCACGAGCGTCATGGGTTCAATTACAACGACGCAGACCAAGTGGCTCAGCAGTTCGATGCGGCGAGAAAGGTGATTGAAACCTATAAGGATCATCCGGCCGTGCTGCTTTGGGGCATTGGCAATGAGATGGAAGGTTATGAAAACGGTGGCAATGCTGCGATTTGGTCAGCGATCAACAACATCGCCAGTATGGCGAAGCGAATTGATCCGAATCACCCGACGATGACCGTCGTGGCCGAGATCGGTGGCGATCGCGTTAAAAACATTCATCGCCTTTGCCCCGACATCGATATCGTCGGCATCAACAGCTACGCGGGCGGAGCTTCGATTCCGAAGCGTTATCGCGAAGCGGGGGGAAAAAAGCCTTATGTGCTGACAGAATTCGGACCCGCTGGAATTTGGGAAGTTCCAAAGAACGGTTGGGGATCTGCGCCAGAGCTGACGAGCACAGAGAAGGCTGAGTCATATCGTGGCGTTTATCAGCAGACGGTTTTAGGAAACCGAAAGCAATGTCTTGGTGG
>CAIJTL010001458.1 GCA_903823545.1 uncultured Planctomycetaceae bacterium | reverse complement strand
GTCGATAGCACGTCGCTCGACATCCAGATTCTGCACGACCCGTTCGAGCAACAAAACCCGTTCCCGAATCATGACCTCCTCACGTCCATCGCCAAACACTCCGGCGGCAGCGTCATCACCGATGCTGCTCAGCTCGCGGAAGTCCTCTGCGACGTCCCCATGAAAGTCGGTTCGCCGATCGTGAAGAGGACTCCGCTCTGGAGTACTTGGTGGATGTGGATGTGGATGCTGGGGCTGCTCAGCGTTGAATGGATTTGGCGGCGTATCGTGGGCTTGGCGTGATGTCAGGAATTCCAAATCACAAAAACCAAATCACAATGAAATCGAAAAGCAAAAATGGGAACAGCGATGACTGAAAGATTAAACGCGTTGGTCATCGTGGTGGTGGTGACTGCGAGCGTATTCGTTCACGCGGATGAATCGACTTTAGCAACGAAGAGTCGCGACGACGTTCTCGCACGACAGCGGCTGGAGGCGATGCAGCAACGGATCGAAGCGGCGGAAACTGAGTCGCGTGAGCCGGGATTTCCGACGAAGTTCGCATCAAAGCCGATCTTTCGATTCAGCGATCCGGCTCGCGGGTGCGTGGCGGCGGCGGTTTGGAAGCTCGGCGACACGGGGCGACCGAAGGCGCTCATCACGACGGAGCTACATCGCACGACGTTTGGGAAGCCGTGCATCGCTTACGAGTACAGCTCGTTGACGGCGACGAAGTTCTCAGTGAGGTCGGATGACATCAAGTGGTCCGCGCCGGGAACGCTGTATGAATTCAAGGCCGTGCCGAATGGGCCTGTTCCCGAAAAGACCGCGCTCCGGCGGCTGATCCAAATGCGTGAGATCGCGAAGCGGTTTGTCGCGGTCGAGGAAGTCGATAAGGAACGCTGCGAGTTGCGGCTGCTGACTCAGCCCGTGGATCGGTACGTTCCCTCGAACGCCGAGAACGCTGACGGAGCGATCTTCCTGTTCGCATTCGGTACGAATCCCGAAGTTGTGTTGATGCTCGAATCGGACGGCACGAAGTGGAACTTTGCCGCTGGCCGCATGACCGGAGCACAGTCAGTCTCAATGACGATTGATGACGTCATCGCGTGGCAGGGACTGCCGCTTCAGAAGGGAAACGAATCGCCCTACACAGGAAGCATCTCGCCGATCGAGATTCCGGGCGTTGGATCAGATGGCAGTGAACTCAAGGAATAGATTTGAAATGGTCGCGTCACTCAATTCCGTCCGAGCGGCCTATGACATCGCTTCCGAAGAGTATGCCAGCAAGTTCGTCGATGAACTGGATCACAAGCCGCTCGACCGCGAGTTGCTTCAGCAGTTCGCGTCCATCGTCGGGACGAAGCGGCCAGTGCTTGATGTTGGTTGTGGTCCCGGACACACGATGGCCTATCTGACTTCGTTGGGGTTGATGGTTACCGGAGTCGATCTCTCACCGAGCATGATCGAGATTGCTTCGCGAACCTTTCCGCAATCGAAGTTTGAAGTCGGCGACTTCTGCTCGCTGCGGCATGAGTCGGCGTCGATCGCGGGAATTCTCGCGTTCTACTGCATCGTGCATTTGCAGCCGGATCAACTTGTTGCGGCTTTCACCGAAATGCACCGAGTCCTCAGCAACGACGGTGTGTTGTTGCTGTCGTTTCATGTCGGGTCCGAAGTGATTCACGCGGAGAACTTTCTCGACACGACCGCAGTGCTCGACTTCACGTTCTTTCAACCCGAACAAATCGAATCGGCCATGAAGACGGCAGGCTTTGCGGCTGTCGATGCCTGCGTTCGAGAACCCTACGACACCGAACACCCCAGCCGACGCTGTTATGTGTTCGCTCACAAGTCACAGAACGTTGTCTCTCAGAAAGGATGATGATGTTGTCTCAACGCTGGTCCCATTGTGAATGGATTGGTTTGAAGTTGATGGCTGCAATTGCTGCTGTCGTGTTGATCATGTCAGTGGCATTCGCTGACGAGCCGCCAAAAGTGAATAGCACCGAGGTCACGCCGGAAGAGGCACGATTGAGGAAAGCTCGCGTGAAGTTTCTTTCGGAGGCGGTCAAGAATTTTGCGGTGCAGGTGGGGGAGGACGAAGTCGAATCGAAGCTCCGTTCGGAACCGGCGTTGGTGTGGGACAACCCGGTAAGTGGTACGAAGGTGGGAATCCTTGCGTTGTTCACTCGCAATGGCCGACCGGATGTGATGGCTCAGTTTTCTTTCACATCGCCAGAGAATGCAGTCAACGAGTTCCACAATTTCTGCGGAGAGAAGTTCGTGATGAAGCGCGGCACCTTGACGACCTGGGCACCGGCCGAAACCGCGACCAAATGGCAGACGCTCGACTCGACCGAGAAACCAGCGGCCACGCCGACTCTGCGTCTCGTCCAAATGAGGCGACTGGCGGAGAAGTTTGTTGTCGAAGACGAATTCGGTTGGGACAAGAAAGAACTCAACCAACTGCGGCTGCTGACGACTCCCGTGCATCGCTACGGCAAGGCGGACGAAGAGACGGTTGACGGAGCAGTCTTTGTCTATACCCTCGCGACCGATCCTGAAGCAGTGCTGATGCTCGAATGCGCGAAAGGTGAATCGGGGCTCTACTGGCGCTACGGCTTCGGGCCAATGTCGATCTACGCACTCAAGGCGAAGCTCGACAACACCGTGGTCTGGGAAATCCCCGAACGCAAAATCTTCGGTCAACCTAAGTCGGTCCAGTACGTCTCCCCGTATCAACTTGGACCGGGCGAGAAATTTCCAAAATGACTGCGATCCATCAACGAAAGACATTTACGATGAAGCGACTCATGCTTTGCCTATTGTTGATCACGGCCCAATCACTCTTCGCAGACGACAAGCTCGATGATGAAACACTCAAGGCCGATGTCGCTGTGATGGCGAAGCAGACGGCGGCGGAGTGTGAATTCACGGTCGGCAGTTTGAAACCGACGAAACTGACTCAGCACTCCGCCCCTATCTTGCGATGGTCGAACCCGACGGCGGGGCGAGTCTTTGGTGAGATTTATGTTTGGACAGACAACGGCCGACCGGCAGTCGTCGGCAGCTTCTATCGGTGGTACTCGAACGGTTGGGGCGACACGATCGAAGTGTGTTCGTTGGCCTCAACGCCGATTGTCGGACGCCGCGAGAAGGCCGAGTTTTGGAAACCGGGAGCCTCAGCAATCAAGTATCAACCGATCAAAGAGACCGACGCACCGGCCCCGACTCCCGCCGCGCGGTTGGTGCAGATGCGGCGATTGGCGAACGGCTTTGTAACGCAGCTCGTAGACACTCGCGGTGACGCGACCGGAACGAAGCGAGAACT
>CAIJTL010001457.1 GCA_903823545.1 uncultured Planctomycetaceae bacterium | reverse complement strand
GGGTCAGGCACCGCAGAATTCAGAATTGGCGGAACCTTTCGATGAGGATAAATGCCGCTCAACCCCGCCAATTCTGAATTCTGCGGTGCCTGACCCTGCAAGCTTGGCCAATCGAAGAACCCGTCTTGTCCTGTTTTCCGGGCAGCCGTAGCATCCGCCGCTTTTTTCTAAGGGGATGGGGCAAGGCATGGCCCGAGGGCGAACGTGGCTAATTTTGGTTTTGATGCTGGCGTTGATCTTGCGGCTAATCGCGGCGTTTGCCGTGCAGCAGCGAGTTGGGGACGGGCAGCTCTGTCTCATTACCGGCGATGCCGAAGGCTATTGGCAGCTCGCTCAAAACATCGCCGCAGGCCACGAGTTTTCGTTGTACGAACCGCCGCGTCGTATTCATCGGATGCCCGGCTTTCCGGTGGTGCTCGCGCTGTCGCTGATGTTGTTCGGCAAGAGCGCGTTTGCTGCGAGATGTTTGCTGGCAATCGTTGGCACGGCCGCTTGTGGCGCAGTCTATTTGTTAGGGCGTCGGCTATTCGACGAGAAGGTCAGCTTGTTGGCCTGTGCGTTTACGGCGATCTCGCCGGTGATGGTTGGGTTCAGCGTGCTGTTGTTGAGCGAGACCTTGTTTGCGATGACACTGACGTTGAGCGTTTGGTGTGCCGCGAAGTGGTTGAGCGAAACAGACACAACTTCAAATGGAACGAACCGAACGTTGGTTTGGGCGTTGGCAACCGGCTTCAGCGTGGCGCTCGCCACGTATGTGCGACCAAGTTGGTTGTTAGCGGGACCGGGACTCGCGCTGTTGGCCGTGGTTGTCTCGAAGCAACGTTCGCGGCGAGCGTTCGAAGCGGCGGTGATGTTGCTGGCGTTGTACGGCACGTTGCTGCCGTGGGCCGTGCGGAATCATGCGGTCTGCGGACATTGGGTCTTCACGACACTGTGGTCGGGGGCGAGCTTGTACGATGGGCTGAGTCCCGCAGCCAACGGCGACAGCAACATGGAGTTCTTCGATCGCGACAAGCTGATGGAATCGCAATCGGAATGGGACGTCGATCAGCATTACAACCGCGCAGCGTGGCAGTTCGCGAAAGAGAATCCCGGTCGCGCGATCGAACTGACGTTGGTCAAGCTTTGGCGGTACTGGAAGCCGTGGCCGAACGCGGCTCAGTTTGGTGGTCTTGGTCCTGCAGTGATGGTGGCTGCGTTCTTTTTACCGTTGATGTTTTTCGCCGCGCAAGGTTTTTGGATCGCTCGACATCGCCCGTGGGTTTGGATGCTGACGTTGGGACCGATCTTGTATTTCGCGGCGATTCATTCGTTGTTCGTCGGATCGCTGAGGTATCGGCTCCCAGCGGAGTATCCGTTATGTGTGTTGGCGGCAGCGGGGTGTGTGAAGAAGTTGGAACGGAAGAAATGACAGGTTCTCTCGCCAGGTAAAGTCGTTCGTAGTGCAAAGGCCCGCTTCCACTGAGGCAAGCTCAGTGGGGCAAATGGATTTCGCATTGAGATCAGATGAAGTTTCTCGTCAAAACACTGTTGTGGATGGTGTTACTGGTGGCGGTCATTGCCGTCATCGGACGGGAGTACGTGTTGAAAATCTGGGGCGGGCGAGACGCTCTGATTAAACAACAAGTCATCAGCAAGCTGCACGATTTTTTGCCGGATGCGGTGATTGAATTCGACCAGCTGAATTATGACTTTGGCCATGAGATTTCGGTGACCAGTTTCTCGCTCAAGCCCGCAGGTCAAGATCGTCCGATTGTCAGCCTTCCAGAATCAATCGTGCATCTCAATCGTGATGCATTGATCGATCGACAGCAGTTAGAAGTCATGAAAGTGACACTGCGAGGCCCGAAGTTAGAAGTCGTCCGCGATCAAAACGGACGCTGGAACTGGCAATCGCTGTTACCGCCTCCGGATACCGGTAAGGGGGCTCTGCCAGAATTTGTCATCGAGGACGGGACCGTCACAGTGCGGGTTGAGCAGGCACTCGGCATTCCGGCAGGTGTGTTGGTGCTGGAGCATGTCGACGTGAGCTTGGTTCCGTCTGGCAAGCGGCAGTTCTTGATCACGGCGCAATCTCGTTGCGAACAAACCGGCGGCATCAAAGTGACTGGGCGTTGGCATATTGATCAACAGACCGGTCTGATCGACGGCGAATTTACTGAGATTCATGCGGGGCAAGAGCTTGTCGGTGTGGCTGCCAGCTTTGCTCCAGAAGTGCGGAAGAAGTTGGAAGAGTGTGAGGCAAAGCTTTGGGAACTGCTCTCGAAGCCCGCAGACCCGCAGAACCCGTCACCGTATTCGTTGTCGCCACCCAAAATTAATGGGGGTACCGTTTCGGGAAACAACGTCAGTCAGACAAGCAATGCCGTTGGGGGCGCACTGCCTGTTGGCAACAACGGGCCACTCGGATCAGCCGATTCGATCTTGGGTTTGAAGGCGACGTGCAATTTGCGATTTCGAGTCTTGCGACCGGAGCCGAATCAGACTCCTGTGTTTCGAGTCTTGATGAATATTACCGATGGTCAAATCACGAACCCGGTTCTGCCGTTCCCACTTGAAAAGTTGTGCGGTGAGCTGTACGCCGATAACGACAACATCGAAGTTCGGAAGCTGTCGGCTGAGAACGGTGCCACGAAGGTTTCCGTTGATGGAAAGTTATCGGGGCGAGAAGTGGGATATCCCGGCAAGTTTGAAGTCAGCCTATCAAACCTCATCTGCGACGCTCGATTGCGAAGCCGATTAGCCGCTGGTTTCGCGCGGCTGTATGACGATCATCACCCCAAAGGGGATGTTGATTTACACTGCTTTATCGTGCATGACGAAGATGGAAAATGGCGGCCTGAAGGTTTGCTAGCAACGGCGAAGGATTGCTCGATCATTCACGAAGCGTTCCCGTATCCCGTCGAACATGCGAACGGCACGATCCGACAAGAGGGTCGCAACTTGATCATTGAGGCGAGCGGTCTTGCGAGCGGACGACCGATCACACTGAGCGGCGTCGTTGAGCAACCGGGGCCAAATGCAAATCTCACGCTCGATATCAACGTGGCCGATCTTCCGTTCGACGAGACGTTTCTTCGAGCTCTGAAGCCTGATCTGCAAAATACGTTTCGGCGTATGAATGTGACTGGCTTAGTGAGTGGAATCGTTCGATTGACGAAGGCTCCCAAGCAGCCACTTGTGCCAACAATTGATGGGACCATCAAGAATGCCACGATGGCGTGGGACTCATTTCCGTATCGCGTTGAGGGGATCAGCGGTCGGCTCACCGCTCTCGGGATGGCATCGTGGAAATTTACTGATCTGAAAGGGAAGCACGGCACAGCGCAGATCTCGGCAGATGGCTCCTTCACGAAGGGGCAAGGTCCTGGTCAGTTGGTGCTCCGAATAAACACCGAACAAGCTCCGTTGGACGAATCGCTGTTTCGAGCCCTCCCGAAAAGAATGAAGCAACTCTGGCGCGAATTCTCACTCAATGGCACCATCGACGTGACAACGGACATTTCATTGATGACGGGCCATCCGGTTGATATTCGGGTGCCTCGACTGGAGCTGACGAACGGATCGATCAGACTGAAATCACTGCCGTATCAACTGGACGAAGTCAAAGGAAGTTTTACATTCGGTCCCGATGATCAAGGTCGGCAAACCCTCAATGTTGGGTCGTTCTCCGGTAAACATGGAGACTTTTCAACCGCCGTAAAGGGCTACCAGCGCTGTGAGGAGAATGGAAATTGGCACGCTCATTTTGATGAATTCACGATCGACAATCTCGTTCCGAATGTCGAGTTCCTGAAGTCGCTCGCAGGGATGCCCGGCTTGCAGCAGTTCTTTGCAAACCTAGATCCGTTTCAGGCATTCCGCTTAGAGGGTGTGATGGACTTGAAGGGAACAGGGGTAGAAGGGGACCCGATCACAGCCGCTTGGGACATCGATACCTATTTCAATAACAGCACAATCCGCACGGGACTCGATTTCAAGGATCTTAAAGGAGTCGTTCGATCGAGAGGCACTTGGGATGGGGAGAACGCCGAAATCTCCGGCATGGTGAATCTCGATTCGGCTCGTATTCTTGATTACGTCTTGAGCGACGTTCGTGGCCCGTTCCGAGTGAAGAAGGGGACGCTGATGTTCGGTGCTGCCGACATTGAACGAGTGCGACCGCCAAACGCATTGGATCAGCGTGAAAAACTTGTTGCCAAACTCTTTGGCGGAACTGTGACGCTCGACGGCATGGCCACTCTGACGAACGAACCGAAGTATCAAGTTCAGATGAACTTCAACGAAATGTCTCTGCAAAAGTTTGCCGCGCTACACGCCCCGAAGCAGCGAGACCTGAGCGGGGTCATCAACGGACGCATCGAGCTTGTCGGACGCGGTTCATCGACGAAAAACGTTCGAGGCAAGGGAGTTATTCTGGTCAATCCAGCTCGGTTATTGAGCGTTCCCGTCGTTTTAGAAATGTATGACAAGTTGAATTTGACTCAGAAGGACAGCACTTTTGATTCCGCGTTATTCGACTTCACGATTCACGATGCGCTGTTTGATTTCAAGCAGATCATCCTCGACAGCAAGACCCTGAAATTTAGCGGCTATGGAGCTGTGAAATTCAATAGCGAAGTCGATCTCAAGTTTTTTTCGGAGTTGGGGCGAAATCAAATCCCGATTCCGCTACTCCATGAACTTCTTGGTGAAGCAACTCGCGGCTGGGTGGGAATTGAAGTCACTGGAAAGCTCGACCGTCCGCAAACAAAGACCATTCCCGTCCCTGTGCTGAATGAATTTCTCAAAGCGCTGATCGGTGGAAATCTGCCTCAGCCTTCATTCCAGATCCGACAAGGGAATCTGCCACGCGGTCCGGTTCGCCAATAGATGACGCAATCATTACTCGTAGACCTGTCGCTCCAAGATAGGATCGCCGATTGTGTCAATGTCGTTGTCTGCCGTTGCGCTATTCGCGCCTTTGATTGCTAATGCCAACATCAATGATTGACTGCGTTCAATTCCGTTCGAGTTTTTCCAAATTGGTAGTGCTATGCGATTGAGAACGATCCTTATCTTTGTCCTACTTGTCACGTTGTTTTTGCAATCTTATGGACCTCTTTTCGGAGATGATCCTGCGAAAGTTCCCAATGCAAACTTGGTGATTCGTAAACCGGCTGGTGGTTCAGAAATCGTGATTACGACGACGGCTCGTTTGGCAGGGGCCGTTCATTCGCTGACTTGGAATGGCAAAGAATTCATCGACAGCACTGATCACGGTCGGCAATTGCAATCCGCGTGCAGTTTCGATGCGGGTTCTGAGTTTTGGGCCGAAGCGTACAACCCGACGGAAGCAGGATCGCGAGATGACGGTGCAGGGCAAAAATCGACCAGCCGCTTACTTCATTCATTGGCAACGAAAGACTCTCTCCAGACAACAACGCAAATGGCCTTCTGGCTGGCGCCAGGGCAATTGTCTGAGAAATTTCTCGCCAAAAACACCACGACTCTGTCCAACCACTTTGTGACCAAACGAGTGCAAATTGGTATGCCTGAGGTGCCTCAGGTTGTTCGCTTTGACGTGACGTTTTCTGTCCCCATCGGTGAACGCCACTC
>CAIJTL010001456.1 GCA_903823545.1 uncultured Planctomycetaceae bacterium | reverse complement strand
TTTGTACGACGGACTTCCAGTCCGTCGAGATTCGCGACTGACTGGAAGTCCGCCGTACCACTGAGTTGCCGCTGTGTCGCGTTGGGCAAATACCGCCCCAACACAATCTGCTGTGTTCCCAACGGCAAGTTCGGCAGTGTCTCTGGATAAACCGCCGCCGTGCGCAGTCCCTCGAACGTCACTTTCACATCGCGCAGGCCGGGTGACGCGAGTTCGACCAACAACTCGCGAGCCGCTTTCGCGGGGCCTTGCTCACCACTGAGCCGCCGCACCGAACCGCCACCGATCGCACCCAACGCCTTAAGCACCGGCCATTCGTAGGTGCTGCCGATCGCGACCGCGTGGAAGACAAGCAATGAATCCGGCACTCGACGACTCAACGACGTCGCGAATTCTTCCGGAGTCTTCGCACCGGTCGTCACGATACCATCGCCGAGGTAGATGACGTGCGTCGTAGGACGAGCACTCTTGCCCGTCTTCTTATCTTCGCTGTCCAACTCGCCCTCGCGACGAGCAGAAGTGCCCGTCCTACTTGCCGACTCAATCGCCTTACCGAGATCGGTCCAACCGAGCGAACGCCGTTTTGCGACGAACTCGCGGGCCTTCGCGATTGCGTCTGGTTCGACTGCACGAGCAGACTCAAAGGCCCAGTCGCAATTCACATCACAACCCGCGACGTTGAACGTGTCGCGCGGCGACAACGATGACAACAACGCGGCGAGAAACTCTGCTTGAGTGCGGCGTTGCGGTTCGTCCATTGATGCGGAAGTGTCCGCGAGGACTAGCAGCGACAGCGGTTCGCCATTCGGTAGCAGTTCGCGATCCCAGTCTCCGTCGTTGCCCGGTGGCATGAATTGCAACACGAAGTAGCCGTCGTCCCCTCGACGATGCGGGATCAGCACGACATCCGACGGCGGCGGTTCTGTCTCGACAACGACCTCGAAGTCGCGAGTCGGTATGTGATTCTGCGCCGTGAAACGGACTCGTCCCGCCTGCCGCGTCAGCTCATCGCGAGTCGTGTGCGTCGGCGACTTGATGCTCTTCAGCGGCACGGCGGACGAGACCGTCACGTCGATATCGAGCTGCCGCAACGGATGCTGTTTGAGCAAGTCGCTCTGCAACGCGTAGCTGTAGCGATATCGCTTGCCGCGCAACGGCAGCACTTGCGTGTAAGTGATCTTCACCCGCTTTTCGGAATGCGCTTCGATCGGAAAGACACGAGCCTTGAAGAGATTGCCGCCAGCCCATTCCAGCAAACCGGGATCGCGTCGCTCGCGCAAAATCGTCTCATAGATTTCGCGAGCACGTTGCTTCTCAACGATGTCCGCTTCGACCAGTTCGTTACCGATCCACATCCCGAACCCGCTGATCGAAGCATCCGCCGGCAATGGAAAGAAGAACGTTCCTTCCGTGCGAGTCGCACTATGATTAACGAACGATTCTTCGATCACCGTCCGCGCGATCTGGTCTCGGATATCGACCGTCACTCTGTGATATCCGACCGACAGCGGAACGTTGCGTCCGTCGATGTTCGCGATCAGCGAACCGAGCGACTCCTGCGTCATCGCACTCTTGAAGCCGAGCAGCCAAGTCGGTGTGTGATCGAGTTTCGTCAGTTGCCCGACTTCCCGTTGTGAGTTCACGCGAAAGACGTGCGTGCCTGGTTCAACACGTAGCCCTTTCGCTCCGCGAAAGGAATTGCCGGGCGCGCGATCCGCCACCTGGTTCGCATTGGACCTCGTCGTCGTCGACGGCAACTCCTGTCGCGGAGCGGCAGGGCTACGGGACTGCAGATTCGCATCGAGCAACTCAAACGACTGCCCTTCCGCGACCGTGATTTCAGCCTCGCCGGAGTGCAATCGCATTTGCGTCGGCGAGACCATCTCCACCAACGAACCGGGGCCGAGGATCACCTGCGTGTTGGGAACGAGCTTCACCGCGACGGCGTTCGCCCCGTTCGTGTCGGTTCGCAACCAATCTCCGTTGCGGAGCAACGTCTCTTCGCAGACTGGAGTCCAACGTCGTGCCGGTCCGAGATGCCCAAGTTCACTCGCTCCAACGACCGGTTGCAGAGTGACGATCCCTTGATGCTCGGTCACCTTTCCGATGCGGCCATCTTCCGTCAGAGATTCTCGCACGACGAAACGGCGTTCGTCGATCGGCAAGTTGTAAGCCAACACGGTGGCTGAGGAGAGCACTTCGTCGCGACCGTCTCGCTCCTGAGTCAGTTGCAAAGATTGCAGGCTGTTGTCCGATGCATCAGCCAAAGCTTCCAACCGCATGCGTGGTTTCGTACCTGATAACTCAGATCGGTATCTTCGAAACTCACGACCATCGCGATTGAGCGTTTCGACCGATCGAGCGGCGAGCCAAGTTGGGCGTTCGCGCCATGAGGACTTTGAAACGGAGTTTGTTGGTTGTCCGTTGGCCGTTGTCCGTTGTTCCTGATCAGTGACAGCTTCCGTGAGTAGCAGCCTGACGAGGTCCAATTGGCCATCGACATGAAACGGTGACGGCTGCGATGCGGCTTGGTTCAGCGGCTCGTCAATGTGCCAAACGCGTCCTTCGCGAGCGACGACGTATTTCTCGTTCGACTCCTCCCAGCGGAGCCGTCCGCCACTCGCCACACTCACTTCACGCGAGCTGCCGCCGACTTCAATTCGCATTTGCACCGACGTGGCATTCGCAACTGTCGCCAACACATCCCCTAGAGAGGCTTCGCGCGGTCGCTGCACAACCAGCAGCAACACCGTCGCCAGCAACGCAACTGCCGCCACCAGACTGGCCCAGGTTCGCTGCACCGACGGCCGCTCGTCGCGACGCGAGCTGACTAAAAACTGTTTCACAACTGGGGGACTAACCCGAAGCGTGAGTTTTGAAGTTGCGCATTTTCTATGAGATTTAGAGTGCC
>CAIJTL010001455.1 GCA_903823545.1 uncultured Planctomycetaceae bacterium | reverse complement strand
TGAGAACTGGGATCGCGCCGAAGCAACACTGCGCAAGGTGCTCACCGAAATGGGACTCTCCTTCACCGCGTGCGAAGGGGAAGCGGCGTTCTACGGGCCGAAGACCGACTTCATGGTTCGCGATTGCATCGGTCGCGAATGGCAGCTTGGCACCGTGCAACTCGACTTCAATCTGCCGGAACGATTCAAGCTGGAATACATCGGTTCGGACAACACACCGCATCGTCCGGTGATGATTCACCGTGCGCCGTTCGGCTCGATGGAACGCTTTTGTGGAATGCTCATCGAACACTTCGCCGGCGCGTTTCCTCTGTGGCTCGCACCCGAGCAAGTCCGCGTCCTGCCGATCAGCGAGAAGGCGTTCGATTACGCTCAGCAGATCGAGTCACGCCTCCGTGTCGCGGGTTTCCGAGCAACGACCGACTACGCGAGCAGCCGTATCAATGCGAAGGTCCGCGAGGCGCAGCTTCAATTGATCCCGTACATGTTTGTCGTCGGCGAAAAGGAAGCAGCGGAAGATGCCGTCGATGTTCGCGACCGGTTACTCGGCGATAACGAACGTCAGAAGATGAAAGTCGACGAGGCGATTGCCAAGCTGACTCAAGAAGTCTTCGAACGCAAAGTCCGCCAAGTCGCCAAGTCGAGCTTCCGCTCATTCGACGAGGGTGCGGAAGAAGAAAACGCGTATTGATCAAATCGGATTTGCTCTCGCTGGCTGATTGGCTGCTTGAGTTCCGGCTGACACGACAAGAAGCCCGGCTTTTCAACAAAGCCGGGCTTCTGTTTTTGCGAGTCGGTCTTTCGAGATTACACGCGAGGAATCTCAAATCCTTGCCGTTGCTCGCGAGCGAAGAACTTCGCGGCTTGATCGTCGCCGACGATCTTCTCGGCTTGCGGATCCCACTTGATGACTCGGCCAAGTCGCGCGGCGATCGCGGCGAGATGGCATGTATTCATCATTTGCACGTGGCTGAAGACGTCCGACACAGGCAGGCCACCTTCTTTGATACAACGGTAGAAATTGTTCTTGTGACCTTCGAACTGCTTCCCTTTGTAGAGTTCGAGCAGGTCAGCATCGGTGAACTTCCCTTCGTCCCACTTCTCGTCGATCGGCTGGCCGGTGATCTTGCCGCGGTTCACGAACATGCGGCCTTTGGTACCTTCAAAGAGGATGCCGTTATCTCCTCGGCTGGTGATGTTCATCTCGACGCCGCTCGCGAATTTGCACTTCACCGCGAAGTCGTGCGACGTGTTGTAGCAGTCGTCGATCGTGGTGTAGCCGTCTTTGTATTCGACGGGATGCTTGGCGTCGGTGCCGTCAATTTCGATTGGTCCCATGCCTGCTTTGTCATGACCGATCGCCCATGTTGCGATGTCGACATGGTGCGCACCCCAGTCGGTGAACTTGCCGCCGGAGTATTCGTACCACCAACGGAATTGGTAGTGACAGCGTTTGTCGATGTAACCCACGACCGGAGCTTGGCCGAGCCACATGTTCCAATCGAGCTCCTTCGGCGGTTCACTCTTCGCGAACGGTCCGCCGACGTCACCACCGTTAATGCCAACGGTGATTTTCTGAATGTCGCCGAGCAAACCTTTCTTGACCATGTTGACCGCTCGCAAGAAGAGACCTTTGTCGCTTCGTTGTTGTGTGCCGACGATGAAGATGCGGTCGGAGTATTTTTTGCAGGCATTCCGAATCAGTTGGTTCTCTTCGAGCGTGAGCGTGAGAGGTTTCTGGCAGAACACATGCTTGCCTGCCTGCAACGCTTCGATGGCAATCTTCACATGCCAGTGATCTGGCGTAACAACGCTGACGACGTCGATGTCATTTCGCTCGAGAACCTTGCGGTAGTCGGCGTACGCGTCGGCCTTGCCCTTGCCGAGTTTGTCATCATTCTTGGCTCGTTCTGCATGTCGCGAATCAACATCGCAGACAGCGAGAATGTCACCAAACCCCGCGTGTCCATGAGCGTCTCCGGTCCCCATGCTTCCGACGCCGATGCAGCCGATTCGTGGGCGATCATTCTTTTCTTGATTAGCGAACGCTTTCTGCGTCCACGGGAAGTACGTCAGAGTACTGGCTGCGGCGACGGCCGTCGTTGTCTTCAAAAAATCACGTCGCGTGGCTGTGTTGTTTTTCTTCGACATCAAATCATTCCCTTCTGGCGAGTGTTATTGAACGCGGGAGAGCGTCTGGCATAACCGGGCCGCCGCGGTTGATGCTCCATTTGAAAACGCGCGATTAGCGGCTCCGCGTTCATGCCATTGTTATGTGCCGTTCTTCGCGTTATCACGCAGCACATCTGCTATTCCGATAATCGCATAGGTTCGCAAGTCGAGATCAGAGATTGTATCACATTGGCGTACCGCATCCGCAAGTTTCCTTTCGTTAGCAAACTGTTGTCCTTGATGCCGAGCATCTTCTGCACCGGAGATAGAAGATTGCATAGACGAAGCAAGATCATCGAGATGGAATGCGTAGCGATTTGCTGTGCTTCGCATACCACGCTCGAGATATGTACGAAGTCGTTGAATCGAGTCGTTGAGCATCCGCTGCAAGTCACTGAATGGCGGCATTGCGATGAATGAATCCAGCCCAAGTTTTGACCACTCGTCGAATGTGATCCGGTAGTCCGGCGAGGACATGAAGGTATCCGGCAGTTTTGCGTTGCAGGCAGGGCAAGTCCATTCGTTCAAATCCGGAACGGTGCGCTGATCCGTGTCTGGCAGACTTAGATAAAGAGTGTCGCATTCGCAGCACAGGACCATCACGTGTCCGCAGTCATTGCATTTGAAGGGAAATAGTTTTTCGTTGCCGCAGCAGTTGAACTTGCTGTGGTCGAGAGTCTGTTCAATCACCCAAGACGGTCGCTGCATGGAGAAATCGTGTGTGGTCAGACACATAACAGTGGGCTGATTCTAGGAAGTGCCTCGAGAGGTAGGCCAGTCACTTCATGATTGTTCAATCTTGCTCGTTCGACTTAACGAGTTGGATACAACGGCTGTCCGCTCCAGCCCAACTTGCGATGCAGAGTGGCGTAATAGTTCCGTCCGGGGAGTTCCAAAAGTTTGAACGTGACTGGCGCGCGTTTCACTCGCACGACATCGCCTGACTTCAACTGTCGACGATGCTGACCGTCTACCACGAGCAACGCGTCATTCGAAGTCTCGGTCAGGCTCAACGAGTAGACGCATTCGGCATCATCAACGAGCGGTCGGTTTGAAAGCGTATGCGGGCAGATCGGCGTGATGACGAATGCCATCAGGTTCTTTCGCAGCATCGGGCCGCCAGCAGATAGGCTGTGTGCCGTCGATCCGACCGGCGTGCTGACAATCAGTCCGTCACAACTGTAGGTCGCAACGGGACGCTCATCGATCGTCAGTCGAACTTCAATCATCTGTAATGTCTTAGCCGCACCAACGATGACTTCATTGAGACCCAAAAAGACTTCAACAGATCCATCCTGACGATGTAACTCGCACTCAAACATCAGGTGGTCGACAATGCGAAACTGACGCTGCAACAACAGTGGAAATGTCTCTCGAAACTCAGCGGGGGTCAGATCGGCCAAGAATCCCAAACGACCGAAATTCACGCCCAGAATCGGCATCTGATTTCGGCCCAATCGATGACACGCTCGCAATATGGTCCCGTCACCACCGAGAACCAAAACGAAGTCCACATTGACGCCGCTTAATTCGCAGTCTGGTGAAGACGGTGCTTCCACCAATTCCACATTCGGCTGAGCTCTCAAGAATGCGACAAGCTCATCTGCCCCTTGCTTGAATTGAGCAATGTTGTCGCGGGTCAGTACGAGCAGACGTAATGGCGTTACGGGCATTTCGGAGTACTCATTCTGTTTTATGGGCGCGAACAGAATACGCGGCATGATTCAGGAGCGAAACAGAGTTGATGAAACAATCGCGACTCGTTCGTTTGGTTGTCGACAAGTTGTTGCCCGCAGTTCTGGCAGGTCGATCAGGTCGGTCCTAGAATCCGTCCGCCATGAATCAGACTGCTCCTCTTGAATCGCCGATGTCTCCGTTATTCGACACGCTCGCCATTGTTGGGGTCGGCCTGTTAGGGGGCTCTGTTGCGCGTGCGGCAAAACAGCGCGGACTTGTGCGGCGAGTCATCGGCGTTGGTCGCAATGCAGCACGATTAGAGGCTGCTCGTAGTGCCGAAGTCATTGACCTCGCTGAAACGAGTCTAGCAGCAGCCGCTTCCCAATCTGATTTGGTCATCTTTGCTACACCGGTTGACCACATCGCTCTTGGTGTTCGCGAAACTGCTGCTGCATGTCGACCCGGTACGATTCTGACTGATGTTGGCAGCACGAAGGGGCAACTTTGTCGAGAACTCTCGACCGGCTTGCCCGATGCCGTGACCTTTATTGGTTCACATCCTCTGGCTGGGTCTGAGAAACAAGGTTGGGAACATTCCCTCGCGGATTTGTTTGATGGGCGAGTTTGTGTTGTGACTCCTGTCGACACTCAATCTGCAAGAACGCCACAACGTTCAGACGCGATAGCACGGCTCACCACGTTCTGGCAGCGAATTGGAATGACGGTGATCGAGCTTTCCCCGGAGGCACACGATCGCGCTCTGGCTCAAACGAGCCACTTGCCGCACGTTGTCGCATCAGCGCTGGCGCGAACACTGGAAGAATCTAATCGCCCTTTCGCCGCAACCGGCTTTGCGGACACAACTCGGATTGCAGCCGGTGACCCCAACGTCTGGGTGCCCATTTTGCTCGACAATTCCGCCGCAATTCTGGCGAGCCTCGAAGACTATTCAAAACAACTTCAGTCTTTCCGTGACGCGCTGACCTCGCGTGATGCAGAAGCGCTGCGCCGCTTGTGGGAACACGGAAAAGCGATCAGAGACAGCATTCGCATCCGGCGAGTTGCAGATTGATCCCCTCGAAATGCACTTACTTTGACCTAATCTTCATTTTCAAATTACACACAAACTGGAAACCAAAGATATGTTGAATCTCGACTCGCCGGCATTGCTCCTTCACCCAGATGACAATGTCGCCTATGTCCGTCAGACAATTCCGGCAGGAACGCAAGTCCGCGTTGGACGCTATGAATTCAAGGCTCAAGAAATCGTCGAGCAAGGACACAAAATTGCCCTCACGACAATCCCTCTAAAACATCCGGTTCGGCGATACGGGCAAGTCATCGGATATGCAACCGAATCGATTCAGCCGGGTGAGTGGGTTCATCGCCACAACATGGAACCAGGAGAACTGACGCTCGATTACGCGATCTCCAGCGAGGTCCCTCCCGATCCAGAGCCGATTTTGGGCCGGACCTTCCAAGGCTACCGACGCCCAGACGGTCGAGCGGCCACGCGAAACTACATTGGCATCGTGAGCACCGTGAATTGCTCGGCAGCAACATCAAAGATGATCGCCGAACGGTTTAACAAAGACTTGCTGCGAGATTTTCCAAACATTGATGGCGTCGTCCCGTTGGTCCACAAAGGGGGATGCGCTTTCGACTACGATGGTACCGAACATCGGCTTCTTGCGCGGACTCTCGCAGGCTTCTGCCGCCATCCCAATATCGGTGCGTACCTCATCGTTGGCCTTGGTTGCGAAACGTCTCAGGGTGCCTATTTGCAAGATCGCTTCAATCTCGTCCAACTGAAGATTCCTGGCGAAACAGAAGCTGCTCGCCCGCTCGTCATCAACATGCAAGAACAGGGTGGTATTGCTAAGACCGTCGAATATGCGAGCGGCATACTCAAGGACATGCTGCCCGAAGCTAACAAAGTCCGTCGCGAACCGATCCCGGTCAGCGAAATCATTCTCGGAACGAATTGCGGTGGTAGCGACGGAAACAGCGGTGTCACATGTAACCCGGCGCTCGGAATTGCGAGCGATCTGCTCGTCGCTCACGGCGGGACGTCGATCCTCGCTGAAACGCCTGAAATCTATGGAGCCGAGCATCTGCTGACTCGCCGAGCACGAACTGTCGAAGTCGGTGAAAAGTTGCTTGAGCGAGTCCGCTGGTGGGAAGATTACTGCCGTAAGTTCAACGTGACGATCGACAACAATCCGTCTGTCGGAAACAAAAAGGGTGGGCTGACAACGATTTACGAAAAGTCGCTCGGGGCAATCGCCAAGGCTGGTTACACGTCGCTCAATGCGGTCTACGAATACGCCGAGCAAGTGACGGCCAAGGGCTTCGTCTTCATGGATACTCCCGGCTTCGACC
>CAIJTL010001454.1 GCA_903823545.1 uncultured Planctomycetaceae bacterium | reverse complement strand
GGGGCAGGCCCGGTGGCGAGCAGGGACAGTTGTGGCTTCGTCTTTCAGTCTTCCGGCCGGAACTGAGTCGGCAGGTTCTCCAGAAAACGTCCGCAGACATCCCATGGCGATCCTTCACCATCGATCGTCACATCGGAAACCGCACCGACCTGTTGTCGCTGCAAATTGAACAGTTTTCGAGTAGTCGTCAGGTAGCCGCTGCAAAACTTCTCAATCCACCGCAGTCCATTGGATTCAGGGACTGGGGGATTCTGCTGAGTCATCTGCTGACTGAGCTGCAGCACTTTGCGGGCCACGGCAATATCTGCCGGAGTATTGATCCAGACCTGAAAATCAATCCATGGACTCAGAGCGGAATGGAGTCGACCGAAATGAGTTTCCAGCAACACAATTTGATGAGCCGAAGCACGCAACTCGGGAGAGCTTTTTGCGTTCGTCGTGCTTGTGATAACTCCTGCAGAAGCGTGCGTCGTTTTGACCATGCTTCGTTTGTCGGGACACAGTTCCGTCAACCGCGCGATCACATCGGACAGTTCAAACTCACTGACGTCGCCGCCACGTGAGAACCAATCTTCGACGCTATCAAGCGATCGCTCGGTCATGCGGTTATGATCGTCTTCAAAGACCACGGAACAGTCGGGAATTGCAGCGGCGGCGTTTTCCGCCAGCGTTGACTTGCCGCTGCCCATGGTTCCGCAGATCGCGATCACCCACGTCATGATTCGGTCAGCTCGAGATAAGGATCGAGCCCCATGTTCTCATACTGTTCCAGCCGATGGCGTTCCTGCTTCAGCAGATGCTTGCGTTGCTTGCGGTGAGTTTTCTCGAGGAACCTTTGCACGCGTAGAAAGTAACGCAGCCATGATCGACCGAGTTCGCCTTCGCGATTTGCCATCGCCATGCGTTGTTTGCGTTGAATTTCTTTGGGTTCGCGGCAACGCAGGAGTTCGTCTTCGAGTGATAGAAAGAATTGATAGCTACCGGGATCGCCCTGACGTGCGGATCGCCCGACAAGCTGTCGATCGATACGTTTGGAGCTGTGCATTTCGGTCGCGATCACGTGCAGACCGCCAGCTTTGCGAACTTCTTCTTCGAGGATAATGTCGGTTCCGCGGCCTGCCATGTTGGTGGCGATCGTTACGTTGCCGGGACCACCAGCGGCCGACACGATCTCCGCTTCCTGCTCGTGGTATTTGGCATTCAGAATCTGATGCGGAATCCGCTTATCCTTCAGCAACAATCCTAGTGCCTCGGAGGCATCGACGGACGGTGTTCCCACCAGAATCGAGCGACCGGCTTTGATCAAAGTCTGAATGGCGTCCACGATGGCATCGCGTTTGGCTTCCTGCGTTTTGAAGACACGGTAAGTCTGGCCTTTGCGAATGCAGTGTTTATTCGTCGGGATCTTCGTAACCTTCAGGCGATACGTTTTTCGCAGTTCGCCGCTTGCGAGAATTCCGGTTCCGGTCATTCCCGCAAGATGGGTGTACTGACGGAAGAAACTTTGGACCGTGATGCGAGCCGCCTCACCGGTTGCCGCTGTGATCGGGACCAGTTCTTTGGCCTCGATCGCCTGATGCAGCCCGTCCTGCCATTTGCGGCCATCCATAACTCGGCCGGTGCCTTCGTCGACAATCACGATCTTGTTCTCGACGATCACATAGTCGCGGTCACGTTCGAAAGCGTGTTTGGCCGTCAGAGCTTTCTCAACCTGGCTGTAGATGCGTTCGGTGTCCATGGAGCTTAGCAGCGACGGTTTAGACATCAGCACGACTTTTCGGCAACCGGTGTCGGTCAACCATGCGGTGCGACGCTCTGGTTCGTACATGTAGTCTGTGCGAGGCTCAAGCTGGAACGTCGCACGGTTGCTCCAGCGGAACAGGTTTACGGTGGAGGGATCGTTGGGTTGAGTCAACCCGATGATCAGAGGCGTTCGAGCTTCATCGATCAGAATACTGTCGGCTTCGTCAATCAAAGCAAAATTGTGACCTCGTTGAACTGGTTCTTCACCGCCCTGCAATGTGCGAATG
>CAIJTL010001453.1 GCA_903823545.1 uncultured Planctomycetaceae bacterium | reverse complement strand
GTTGCCGCAGGCAGCTACACCGGAGAGGTTCGTCTTTGGAATACAGACGATGGGAAAGAGGTAAAGATGTTCGTCGCAGCTCCAGGCTATGCTCCACCGGCCGCAAAATAGATTGAGTTCAATCGAAACATCATCAAGCCACCGGGCATTTCATTCGGTGGCTTGTTTTGTCCAATTGCTCGCCATCTATCGGTAGTCGGAGGTCACTCGTTGATGCGTTTGGCGGGCGTGTCTTCGTCGTGAGTGGCCAAGAGGAGGTGGTTGTGAGAATCCTCCTTTCGCAGGGCAAAAAAACGAATCTGGCCGTTGGTCAGATCGACGTCTTCGCGGGCCGAGTGGTGGATTCAGGTCGGATTGACGCCAAACGTGTTCCCAGAACCAACACCCGACCTTTGGCGTTGGTTTCTCGGACGAAGATCACGGTTACTGTCAGTTGTTGTTGCAAGTTCGGTCGCCGGTCTTGAGGAACGATCTGCGATCGGGAGCATCTTCGATTCGTGCCGAGTAGCGTCGTCAATGGGCGTCTTCAAAGTGGTTCGCTTGAGCTACCGCATCGTCGCTTTTACGGAACAGGAAACGCGAGCAGGCCGTGTCTTTCCGAGGTCGATTGAAGGCGTCGATGTCGGCTTGAAATCCGCGGCACGGCGGCGCGATCGCCGGGGTGACTTTCAGCGACAAGCACATCTGGGTGATTCGTGCTAGGAGTTGTCGTTTCTGGCCTCCACCATCCGTGTTAGGACGCAACCCCATTGGCTGCAGCACGCTAGCGTCCTGCGGCTAATGGGGTTGTCAGCTTCAGCGAGAAGTGTCGATTACTTCGCGGATTTTTCGCTTCTGTGAGGTCACACACTTTTATTTCGGCGATCGGTTCAAGGGGGCAAGGTCATTCAATCTGCGACCGCGTTCGCATTCTGAATGCTGACTCCGTAAAACGCCTTCACACTCAATAAACGAAGGTGATCGCCGTGACTGAAAATGAATTTCAAATGGAACCCCACAAGATTTGTCTCGATCAGTTTCTGAAACTGAATTCGATTTCTGAAACCGGCGGTCATGCCAAGCTCATGATTCAAAACGGAGAAGTGAGCGTGAACGGCGAAATGGAAACTCGACGTCGACGAAAACTGATCACAGGCGACATCGTAGAAGTCGACGGCCGACAATTTCCCGTTGGAGAATTCCTCTCGTTTGGAGAGTGATTGCTCACGGTTTTGGAAACGAAGTCGACTAGCCGACGCTTGGCGTGCGACTCGTTTGTTGGGCAATTAGACTTCGCCCGACCGTAACGGCTTTCGTCAGAACAAAGAATTTGGAAGGAGCCGCATATGAACGCGCCGCGTCCCTTTGCTCATCTGCATTGTCATTCGCAATTCTCGATGCTCGACGGAGCCAACCGTTTGCCTGACTTGGTGGCGAAGGTGAAGGCGGAGGGCATGAATTCGGTTGCGATCACCGATCACGGGAACCTTTACGGCGCGTTCGAGTTTTATGGCCTCTGCAAAGACGCAGGGATCAAGCCTATCGTCGGCTATGAAGCATATATTGCTCCCGGAAATCGCCGAGATCGTGGCGCGACGAAGATGAAGGAAGCGAGCTTTCATCTCACGCTGCTGGCGATGAATAAGACCGGTTATTTCAACCTCGTGAAGCTGGCGTCGCTCGCGTACCTCGAAGGGTTTTATTACCGACCTCGAATCGACAAAGAGACGCTTACAGCTCATAGCGAAGGACTCATCTGCCTCAGCGGTTGTGCGGCATCCGAATTGTCGCAACACATCCTTGGCGGTCGCATGGACGATGCGAAGCGTTTGATCGAATGGTACATGAAGACCTTCGGCGATCGATTCTACATGGAGATTCAGAACGCTGGTTTGCAGATTCAAAAGGACTGCATGGAGGGGACTGTCGACCTCGCTCGGCAGTTTGGCTTGCCGCTGGTCGCGACGAACGATGCCCATTATCTCAACAAAGAAGACGCCGCCGCTCATGATGTGTTGCTCTGCGTGAGCACTCACATGACCGTCAATGACGAGAAGCGAATGCGGATGGACTGCGATCAATTCTACGTTCGGTCGCCCGAAGAAATGTACGCCGCGTTTCCCGGTTACGAAGAAGCGGTGAAGATGTCGCAGGTCATTGCGGACCGAGTTGACATTCAGTTGGAAAAGAATCCGAAGCATTACCCACGATTTGCGCCACCGGATGGCCTGACTGATACAGACTATCTCCGCAAGTTGTGCGAAGAGCGACTGACGACGCGATACACGCCCGAAGAACTGACCGACGCGCATCGCGATCGACTGAACTTGGAACTCGCCGTCATCGACAAGATGGGATACTCGTCGTACTTCTTGATCGTCTGGGACTTCGTCCGTTTTGCCGAGGAAAACGACATTCCTTGCGGTGCTCGTGGTTCGGCGTGCGGAGCGATCGTCGCGTACTTGCTGGGACTCAGTCATGTCTGTCCGCTGAAGTACGACTTGCTATTTGAACGATTCCTCGACGCGAGCCGCACCGAACCGCCCGATATCGACATCGACTTCTGCCGCGACGGTCGGCAGAAAGTAATCGACTATACGAAGCAGAAATACGGCCACGACAACGTCTGCCAGATTGGAACGTTCGGAACACTTAAGGCGAAACTTGCGATTCGAGATGTCGGTCGAGCACTCGGCATCCCGCTGGCTCGCGTCGATCAGATAGCGAAGTCGGTGCCGGATGAACTCAACATCAAACTGAAGGACGCGATCCAACAAAGCGCCGACCTCAAAGAGGCATACGACGGCGATCCGGAAATTCACAAGCTGCTCGATATCGCTCAGAAGTTGGAAGGTCTGACTCGCAGCGCAGGCACCCACGCGGCCGGTGTCGTGGTGAGCGACGCGCCGATCGACAACTACATTCCGCTGCAAACCATCAGCGGCAAAGAAGACGTCATCACGCAATGGGATGGGCCACACGTCGAAAAGGCCGGTCTGCTCAAGATGGACTTCCTCGGTCTGCGAAACCTCACGATTCTGCACAAGGCCGTGCAAAACGTGAAAAAGCATCGCGGCGAGAACATTGAGCCGATCAAACTGCCGCTCGACGACCAGCCGACCTATGAGTTGTTACAACGCGGCGAAACGAAAGGCGTCTTCCAGTTTGAATCCGGCGGTATCCGCGATCTGCTAACGAAGATGAAGCCCGACAAGTTTGCCGACATCATCGCGACCTCCGCGCTGTACCGTCCCGGCCCTCTTGAAGGGGGCATGGTGATGGACTACGTCGACGTGAAGCACGGTCGCAAGCCACCGGCAAAAGTGCATCCGCTGGTCGATAAGGTGCTCGAAGAGACCTACGGCGTCATGGTCTATCAAGAGCAGGTCATGCGCATTCTGAACCGCGTCGGCGGCATCGAATTGGCCGACGCGTACAAATGCATCAAGGCGATCAGCAAGAAAAAAGAAAAGATCATCTCCAGCTACTTTGAAGCCTACGTCAAAGGGGCTGTCGAGCGCGGTGTCGACCAAAACGTCGCTGTCGAACTGTTCGAGTTGATCAAGAAGTTC
>CAIJTL010001452.1 GCA_903823545.1 uncultured Planctomycetaceae bacterium | reverse complement strand
GAGATCGGGAAATGGGACGAGTCGTATTTGGTGGAAGATTGATCCTCGATCGCTTTGGGACTCGTGCTGTCTCTGCCGAGAAATTTGTGGTTCCCCCAAAGTCAGGCCACGATGCAAGTGGAGTCCATTTAACGTTCGATGGATTTGAAACAGACCAGACATATCTGCACCAACTCGGAACTTCGATTCTCTGGTTTTTGAATCAATCAATTCGCAGCTGACTCTTGAAAGGACATCATGCTGCCTGTGGTCTTGCCTGTCTTATTGTGTTTGTTCGTCGCGTTCTCCGCATGGATTATCCAAAACTGGTTTTGGGCCTTGATGACTGAGTTTTCCTACTGGGGCGAATTGCGAAAGCTCCCTTCCAACGCGATGGATATTCCTGCGGATGTGCCGCCGAAAGATTGTCGTGTGTTGCAGATTCTTCCCGGCGGAACGGGCTCATCAACTGGTCCACAAGTCTGGGTGGTGGAGCAGGGATTGATTTTGAAATTCGCTGATTGGAGAGTCAGTCTGGCAGGTCGCATTCTCGGAACGCTTCGTATTGCTCGATCCTGTTGTGAGGTTGACCTCAGTCGTTCGGATCGAGTGACTGCATGGATGAAAGTCGGCCCTGCCGCACATCCGCCGATTCGTGTGGGAATCGAGTTATTGCGTTCGGACTCCAATTGCAGGTACACCGATTTGTTGGATCGTTGGGCGCAAGAGGAGGGTAATGAGTATCCTCAATCAGCGACGTGTCAGCGCGATTCCACATAAAGCTTGATGGCTGACCAACGTCGTCATGATGCAGTCAGCGTCGCAGGGCATCTTGTATTAAGCGTGTTTTGGGGAAGAGACAATGACGAGCCGAAGAACCTTTCTTTCACAAACGGCTGCACTGACGACGTCTGCATTGGGAACAATGACCTTGGCGGGCCAAGCGGCAGATAAGCAGGAGGTAAAACGTGTGGAGCTTCCGCGCGGTAAGGCAGAGCATTGTGTTTTCGTGTGGCTCGGAGGTGGTGCTGGGCATCTTGATACATGGGATCCCAAGGCGAAGGGGGATCCGAAAGGGAAGAAGCCGGGATCGTATTATGACTCGATTGAGACGGCGGTTTCGGGGACGCGCGTGTCCGAGCATTTGTCGCGTTGCGCGAAGGTGCTCGATCGGTTCAACATCATTCGGACAGTTCATCACGATGTGATCGACGAACATGCGGCCGCGACAAACCGAGTGCATACCGGACGACCGACGACAGGGACCGAACTCTTTCCGTCGATTGGTTCGGTCGTCGCTCACCAGCGCGGAGCGATTACCGAAGGGGTTCCCGCTTACGTGTTGATGGGTTATCCGAACGTGACTCGCGGGCCGGGGTTTCTCGGGCCGAAGTACGGGTACGTGCATTTGACCGATACGAAGTCCGGGCCGCCGGCGCTCAAGCGACCGTTGGATATCACCGATGAGCGGCAAGCTCGACGCGAAAGATTGCTCAATGGCGTGCGTGAGGACTTTCGGACGCGAGGCGGGAAAGAGTCGATCGTGGCGGAATACGACGCGGCGATCAGTCAGGCTCAACGTCTGAGCGGGCCGGAGTTCTTGCGACTGTTCGATCTTGAACGCGAATCGGCAAGTTTGCGGAACGAGTATGGCGGGGAGTTTGGTCAGCGCTGCTTGTTGGCTCGGCGATTGATCGAAGGGGGCGTGCGGTTCATTGAGGTGTCGCACAATCTCAACTTCCTGAACGGCACTGGCTGGGACGTGCATAACGAGGGGATCGAACAACAGCACACGCTGATTCAGGAGCTTGATCAAGCACTCGCCGCGATGGTGCTGGATTTAGAAGCGAAGAAACTGCTCGACAAAACGTTGATCGTCGTGGCGACGGAGTTCGGTCGTCCGGCGCAGTTTGATGGTGGTGGCGGTCGCGGGCATCACTCGAAAAGCTACAGCATGGTTCTGGCTGGCGGTGGCTTGAAGAATGGAATCACGATTGGCGAGACGGACGAACTCGGTATGAAGATCGTTTCGCGACCGGTTTCGATCCCCGATTTTCATGCAACGATTCACTGTGCTCTAGGGATCGATCCTCGCGAAGAGTTATACGCGGGGACTCGACCAGTGCCGATCACCGACAACGGGGAGCCGGTGCGAGAATTGTTCGGAACGTAAGAATTCCGAGAGTGTAGTTTGATAACAGGTACGTAGCCGTCATCGCTCCGCGTGACGAGCCGAT
>CAIJTL010001451.1 GCA_903823545.1 uncultured Planctomycetaceae bacterium | reverse complement strand
GGCAATTCCACTCTTCGGTGAGGTCAAGCCTCTGATCGTCCCGAACAATACGCTGCCAACAAAAGATGAGGTGTCGAACATCGAACTCCCCGAAGTGACGCCGCTGTTTGCAGGAAAACTCCCGGCACCGACCGAGACAATTATTGATTCGTCGGAGAGCAAGGACGAAACCGCCATTGAGGAGTCAGAAGACAAGGCTCCGTTAGACAACGAAGTCTTGTCGCTCGATGCTCATTGCGATGGTCTTGTCTTTGACTCACAAGGTTTTGGGTACGTATCACACCGCGATCGTATCGTGCGGTTCTCGCCATCGGGGGAAACCTCGGTTTGGGCCACGTTGAAGGGGCCGAAGGGGCATCAAATCGAGCCTGAGGGAACTCATTTGGTCTGCGATACGGAGCGTCGAGCCGTGTTGAGATTGTCATACGATGGCAAAGTCATCGGTGTCGCGGCCAATGATTGCGATGGTTCACCGCTCCGCGCCCCACATGAAATCGCGGTCGATCCTCGTGGCGGCTTTTACTTCACTGATCCGGGATACGTTCAAGTGAAGACCCCGATTGGCAAGCTGCACTATGTCGATCGTCTTGGCAAAGTTTCGGTGGTCGCTGCGAAAATCGGCTTTCCCACAGGAGTCGTTTACGACCCCGTTCGACTACGAGTCCTCGTCGTCGAATCGCAATTCAGCCGAGTTCTTGAGTTTCGGCTCACGGAACCTGGTGTGATTGAAGCTCACCAAGTGTTTGCGGAACTCCCAAAATCAGCGGGCAATGACTACCACCTCGCCGGACTTTGCTTGGATGCAGACGGCAATCTTTATGTCACTCAGCAACAATCAAAGATGGTGCTGGTCTTTGATGCTCAAGGTCGCTCAGCGGGGAAATTTCCAACGGGAGATGTTCTCCCCAGTTCAGTCGCACTCCGATCTCCTGATGCTGACGAATTGTTCTTCTCGGGTGCGGTTGGCGATAAGGCTCGGCATGGAAAAGTGATTCGGTTGAACCTTGGTAAATAATTGCGAACGCCAGATCGCAGAGCTGGCTTCGCCAACGACAGTTCTTGGAAAACGGGGGCGGTTCAAATTCGTTTTGAGCCGCCCCCAAGCTTGTTGAGGTGTCGCAATCCGCGTGATCGGCACGATCGCGACAATCGTCGCAACGCAATCAATCCAAAACGTCACAGACACCCGCGTCAATTTAAGCCGTCGAGGAAAGGTGTCGCGCCTTTGCCGATCGAACCGAGGGCTATACTTCGCCGCCGCACGAAGTGTGTCCGCAGTCGTTGTGTCTCGATCGAAGCGCAGATTTGCTTGCCGCTTTTGTCATCACTCCGCTGTGGTCACTTTTGAAACCATGATCTCAATTCGAGATGGGGCTTCGTGACATGGCACAGGCGGAGATACGCGGTGTACCGGCGCGGAATGCTCGACAACGGAATTCGCATCGTCACGGAAAAGTTGCCGTGCTCGCGGAGCGTGTCGTTGGGCATCGTCGTTGACGCTGGTCCGCAAGATGACCCCGTCATGCTCAACGGCTTGGCTCATCTTTCAGAGCACGCCTTGTTTCAGGGAACGAGCGGACGCAGTGCCTTTGAAATCGCTCGGTTGATGGATGTCGCCGGCGGCCAAATGGGAGCATTCACCGCTCGCGACTACACCTGTTTTTACGCAAACGTGTTGGACGAGTACCTGACATACGCGACCGACTTGTTCGGTGACATGCTGCTGAATTCAGACTTCCCTGAAGAAAACATTGAACGAGAGAAGCAGGCAATCCTTCGCGAAATTGGACAGAGTGGTGATACGCCAACTGTGCGTGTGCAAAATCAACTCAAGCAGTTGATGTGGCCGACGCACGCATTGGGCCATGTTGTGCAGGGCGACGCACAAGATGTGCAGCGGATGACGAACCGCGACGTTCAATCATTCGTCCGCCGCCATTACACCCCCGATCGCATCATCATTGCCGCCGCGGGCAACGTCGAACACGAGGCTGTTGTCGAGCAAGTCCGTGACGCCTTCTGGCGAATGTCCGGAACGGCAAGCTCGCGCCGACCGACTCGTTGCCGGTTTGAATCAGGGGTCGCCATTGAACAGTTACCGGTTTCACAAGCGTATTTCGCGATTGGACTCGAAGCTCCAGCCTATTGCGCGGCGGACCGCTATCGATTGTTCTTGTTGAACTCCGTTCTCGGGGGAGGCATGAGCTCTCGGCTCTTTCGCAAGTTGCGCGAGGAGCGAGGTCTGGTTTATGGCATCTCGTCGGAACTCCACGCCTATCGCGATGCTGGTGCTTGGATTATCGAAGGGAGCACTGCTCCAGAGCATCTGACAGCGGTGCTCGCGTTGACGATCATGGAGTTGCAGCAACTCGCGACGTTCGACGCTCCAATTGACGAAGAAGAATTGTGGACCGCCAAAATGCAGGTTCGCGGTCAGCACTTGCTGTCCGCCGAGCACACACACACGCATGAGCCGACTGGCAACTCAAGAGTTGTATTTTGGTCGGCAGATTGCCGAGTCAGAGATTCTCGCGGCGATCGAACAGATTTCCACAGACGATTTGCAGCAGACTTGCGTCAAACGATTAGTCCCTGCTGTTGGGCGGTTGGCAGTATCGGTTGTCGGCCCAGAAGCCGCCGAGTGGTATTCGCAAGAAACGTTGGAGGAGTTGTTAGGTGAGTTCTCGCTGATGGCAGCGTGAATTCATGAATGAAATTAGCACGACGCGCCAGCGAGTGGTGAATGCGGGCGGTTGTACGCAGATCACTCGCTGGCGCGTCGTGCTAACAAAGAGCAAGACGAATCGTTAGCGATCGACGGAGCAGGAAAGGGAGGGCGTTATGGCTGTGCCAGAAAACGTCAAGAAGATGTGGATTGAAATTCAGAAGAAGTATGACTTCCCCGTCAATGCAATCGGCGTGCGCATCAATCAACAAGAGACGGCCACGCTGAAAGTCTGGCGTGAGGAAGGAATCGACCAATTCCAAAAGAAATGACCATCGTCGCTTGAGCGAGTCTCGTTGCTTGGGTGACGACGACGTGATGAGCCAACAAATGGTTCAAAAACAACTGGTCGCGATGAATGAGTTAATGGGCCATTGTTGTTCGTAAAAGAGCTGCATGGGGAGTGCGTTGATGATGAAAAGTAAACTCAATTCGCAAGCGGGAGAGCTTGCTCTTCAGCAAGGCATGACCGCCGCACGCGCTGGTTACAAGAACCTGGCGAGCGTTCAACTCGAACGAGCGGCAGAGTTGATGCCTGACAATGCCGATGTCTGGCTTTGGCTGGCATGGCTGGCGAATTCGCCCGACAACACACGACGCTGTTTGCAGCAAGTCCTCGCAATCACTCCAGGACATCCTGCCGCAACGGCCGGTTTGATTTGGGTCAATTCACTCACGGCTGATGACTCGGCTATTGGTCGCAGTGATCCGCACATCGAACGCAATTCGACGAGTCCAGAGGCATTAATCGCCGCAGAAAGTCGGTTTGTCGAAGCGGTTGCACAGCACTCAGCGCAAATCGTCGAACCTACTGCACCAACATTGTTGGAAGAAGTCGATCCGCGAGACGGCCTCGACGCGACGCCATCAACCGACTTGTCATTGGATCTCGAATCGAAGAAAGCTGACTCTGAAAAAACTTATGACAGCGATGGTTGGGAAGTTTCGGTCTCAACACCAATTGAAGCGACAAAAGTCGCTGCGATTGAGTCTGGGATAATTGGCACGCCTGCCACGCTCTCGAGCGTTAATCAATCGTCAGTCGATGCTCCTGTGAGCGATGAAGAATCGCGCCGAAGGCGGTGGAATGATTTAGTGAGTCGCGCGGCTGAGATGCCGCTGAAAACTCACAGCAAAACACTCACGGTTGAAACAGAAAAGAACTCGACCCTCGATGTCGCTGCTCCGGCGGCAGAAGTGTTGGCCTCATCTGATTCCATCACGGCGCCCGCAGTGGCGGAGCCACCTATGGCCGAGGCTAGCACAGCACCTGTTGCCGAAGTTCCTGCTCCAGAAGCGGCAGTGCAGTCGCGATTCACTGACGTGCCTGCAACGACTCCGCGAGCAGAGCTATCGAACGCAACGATCAACGATTCAATCATTAGGCTGCGGCAATCGACAACCGTGACATCCAATCGTGCTCCAGAACCTGAGGCGGATTCGCCAGCGGATATTGAGAAACTGGCTCAATCATTCAATCCATTGACCGACGCGGTCGCTGCCGATGGTCGTCCGTTGGTGATGGTTGTGGATGACAGTCCGACAGTTCGCAAATTGGTCTCGCTGACCTTGGAGCGGCGCGGCTATCGAGTCATCTCGGCATTCGATGGAGTTGCTGCGATCAAGGAACTCGGAAGCAATCGCCCGGACCTGATCCTCTTAGACATCAATATGCCGAGGCTCGACGGCTATCGTCTGTGCAAACTCATTAAGAAGCACGAAGCGACGCAGAGTATTCCTGTCGTGATGTTGTCGGGAAAAGATGGCATGTTCGACAAATTGCGAGGGCGTTTGGTGGGCTGTTCGGATTACATCACGAAGCCGTTTGAAGCCGATGCGCTCACGGTCAAAGTGGCCAAGTACCTGACGCCTGCAACCGCGAGTACCGTGTAATCGATCGTCCGCTCAATCCAATCGGTAGCGATAAGGATGTCGTGCCGCCAGTATGTTCCAGCTAGATGTTGTCATGAACCCCTCCGATCCGATCTCACCCACAACAGCAGCAGAACGATCGTCGAATGACGAGGCGATCGAGTCGTTGTTGGTAAGTTTGTTCGGAAGGCTTGAGCAGCAGATGACTGCGTTGCGGCCGACGGACAGTGTCAAACAAATGGTGCGAATGATCGAAACCGGCCTTAGCATGTTGGTCACGATCATCGACACGGGAGTCGACAACTACGACGTCAGCTTCTTCTCGTCTGAACTCCCCGCCGTCTGGCGATTACGAGAGCGCAGTAAAATTGTGCTCGATGTCCTTGACCGGGAATCATGGGCGAGCATGTTCGGAATCAGCCCTAAGGCGAAACATCCTACGGTCGTCATGCATCGCAACCTGGGCAAAAGCTTTGCGCAGATATTTCGTGACTTGTTCGCTCGATTTGGCGAAGAGCTTCAATCACCGCAATTGCGGGAAGAATGGCGAGAAAGCGGCAATATTCTTGTACAAGACTTCGTCCAAAGATGGTGAATCGTAGTAGGACTTTGATATGCCCTCGCGAACGGTCTTAGTTGTCGACGACAGCCCCACGACTCAGCGGATCATTCGCGTTGCGGTGGAGTCGGGAGGCTATCGAGTGTTGTCGGCCTCAGATGGCGACGAAGCGATCGAAGTCGCCACTCGCGAAATCCCTGACCTCATCGTGCTCGACATCATTCTGCCCAAGAAGAACGGCTTCCAGGTCTGCCGACATCTCAAGGCATTTCCGGACACATGTGGGATCAAAGTCGTTTTACTGAGCAGCAAGAACCACGAAATGGACATCCTTTGGGGCAAGCGTCAAGGTGCTGACGGATACCTCACGAAGCCGTTTGATGCCGAACAACTCGTCGCCTGCATCGACGCAGTATTGCGTGGCGAATCAATCGGTGCGGATGCAACGACGAACGCAAGCGGGAGTAACCATGAATAACCCAGTACGAGATGATGCGGTTGAGCCGATGACTTCAACAGGCAGCGACCCGGTGAGTTTGGCTCGCTTGATTGCTCAGAGTACTGGTGTCGCATCGGTCGACGCGAGCGGGAATTCAGTCGGTGTACCGCAACCGGAATCCAAATCAAATCGAATCAAGCACGTTGTGTTTGTTTTGGACGGGACGCACTGCGCAGTTCCGCTGACCAATGTGTTGGAGATCCAACGCATCCCACGGATCACGTCATTGCCTCACGTTCCAAGTTGGTTGCGCGGCGTGACGAACATGCGCGGCGATGTGCTGTCGGTGGTCGATCTGCGAATGCTTCTGGGAATCGAAACTGCTGATCGCTCGAATGATGAGCGGATGGTTGTGGTGAAGTCGACTTCGGAGGATCTCGCGATTGGATGGATCGTGGACCGCGTTGTGGGTATTCGCGGTATCGAGCCGAATGAAACGCAGCCTTGTTCCACAACAAAAGCCTCGCCTGATGCGGGTTTCATTCAGGGAATCGTTCAACGAGACGATCGAGTCATCGCGGTCCTCGACGTGAATCGAGTTCTGAACTCACCGATATTGCGCCAGTTTGAATTGGCTTCGTAGAAGCAGCCGTTCGTGAGACCTTCAACTCAATAGTCGTTTCGCGGACGTGATCGCTAACACGCCCAGAATCACATGTTTTCAATCCACATCATTCCAAACAATCCGTTCAACCGTTCTAGACATTTTTCTCGACACCGCCGGAATGGCTTCGGCCATCGGAAGAGGTTTGCGTTTCGTTAATCATGAGGCATCTTTCCGCAGCTTCCTGCGCGGAAAATGTCTCTTGAGAGAACTCATTGACCGCGCAGTTTTCCCCTGAGACAGGATTCGTGAAATGAGTCAGCCATACGGTACGTGGGATGGATTTGGGCAATCGGGCCTGTTTCGCTCCATCCGTACCAGCATTCGCCGAAAATTGTTGTTGGGAATGTTGGCAGTCGCTTTCGTGCCAATGGTGGCGATGGCTATCACCGTGTATTGGAGCGCCGAGCGAGCAGTCTTCGATAAGACGACGGACCAGTTGGCGGCGATTCGAACGGTGAGAGGAAGCCAACTGGAGCAGTACTTTCAAACACTCGAAGCGGAAGTCGCATCGCTCGCTGAAAACCAGACCGTCATTTCGGCGGTGCGAGACCTTGCGCGATCGTTTCGGACTGCGATTGACGAGAACGACCTCAAGCCGCAGGAACTGCACGCTCTGCGTGATGAACTTAAAACTTTTTATGCCAACGAATTCGCTGAAGAGTACCGCAGCAAAAACAACGGACGGGCACCGAATATTGATTTGCTCGTCGATCCGCTCAGCGATGAAGCGGTGCTGATGCAGTATCACTACGTGCGTAACAACCCCAATCCGATCGGCAAGAAAGCGTTGTTCGATCGTGCGGCCGATCAATCGAGCTACAGCGACCAGCACGAGAAATATCACCCCGTCTTGCGAGGACTTCTGGAACGATTTGGACTGTCGAACATTTTGTTGATCGACGCTGAGATGGGTGATGTCATTTATTCTTGCTCCAAAGAATTGGACTTCGCGACCTCGCTAAAGAACAACGGCCCACATGCGAAATCGAATCTTGGTTTTGCCTACAAGAAAGCTCTCGCAGCGGATGCCTCTGATGACGTTG